>NZ_JAVJAN010000014.1:0-86165 GCF_031344075.1 Clostridium aquiflavi | reverse complement strand
AACTTAGGAATGCTAAAATGAGTATAGTCCCATTTTAGCTTGCTCCCAATATAAAATTGAGACAAGCAATAAATATGACAATATTAAAAGGAAACTCGACTTCGCTGAGTAAGTTTGAAAAGCTAAATGTAAAATTTAGATTCTCACTTAACAATTCTCAAAGTCCAATTACAATGCCACTTTACCTATTGCATATATCAACACACATTTAAAACATAGCCTAATTTTTAAATTATTGAAGAAACTTTTATTAATGGAAGTTACCCTTGAAAAAAGATTTTTGACTTTTTCAAAGGTAACTTCTTTTAATTATATGAAATATAATTAAATATAGATAAATAGACATATAAAAACATAAATGGTAAACTTATAAAGAAAAATCCTTGTTTAGTAGAAGGTAAAATCTAGACAAGCACTTAATCTTGAATTGTTTGATAAATTTTATATGTTTGAAAGTTAAAGGAGTAAAAATGAATAAATTAGATAACTTATTTACTAAGGTTATGAATACAATGCTAAAAATTATATTATCAATTATAATTATAGCGAGCATTTGTATTTTATTTCCTATACTTATAGATAGCAATATTGGAACAATAGTATTTGCATTAGCTATAATAATTTCATTGTTATTTGGATATAAAATAATAAATTCTAACATTAGCTATAAACAAAAAATATTTGCATTAATATTGATATCAATTTTTATCAAAATTTTGTGGATTTTAAATGCAGATAATACACCAAATTCTGATTTTAAAGTCATGTATGAATGTGGTAAAAATTTTATATCAGGAGATTTAAGTTGTTTTAAAGGAATAGGCTATATAGGAAGGTTTCCACATTTAACTATACATGTTTTATATATGGCAGCAATACAATATTTATCTCCAGCAAGTAATTTGTTAATTATGAAGATGATAAGCTTGTTTTTAGGGACAATAGTAGTGTTAATTGTATATTTAATAACACTAGAATTGTTTAAAAGCAAAGAAAAAGCATTATTATCATTATTAATAGCAAGTGTATTTCCACCTTTTATAACTTATACTTCAGTATTTTGTAGTGAAAATTTAGCAATGCCTTTTTATTTATTAAGTATCTACTTATTTTTAAGAGGTATTGAATCTGATAAATATAAATTTCGATTATTTTGTCTAAGTAGCATATGTTTAGCTTTCGGAAATTTATTTAGAATGGTTGCTATTATAATTTTAATTGCATATACTTTATATATTTTAATTTATTATAAAGATAGAATATTTAAAAAGTTAATAAATATAGTCTTTGTTATTGTTCCATATTTTTTAATTATAGTTTTAGTTAGTAGCATTCTTCAAAAGGTAAATATTACAGAAAATCCATTATGGAGAGGAAGCGAACCTAAAATAACAAATGTATTAAAAGGAACTAATTTTAACAGCTTAGGTATGTGGAACGTTGAAGATGCAAAATTAGTAGAAGAAAATATAAATAACTATGATGAACTCAAACTAAAATGTAAAGAAGTAATACATTATAGGTTTACAACTGCGCCTACTATTAAAGTGTTGATTTTTTATTTGGGAAAATTAGGAGCACAATGGTGTATAGGAGATTTTGCAGGATCTCTTTGGACTCAAAAAGATGTTCCAAAAGAAAAAATAATATTTAAGATAGGAATTTTTGGTTCAGCACCTTTTCAAATATTTTATATTATAATATTGATTTTTATTTTTTTAGGATTGAAGAAGAGAAGTGTTATGGATTCAAACTCAAAATTAAATTTATTTTACCTAATATTTCTAGGATATATAGCTGCGTATCTAATTACTGAAAATCAAAACAGGTATGGATATATAATAAGTTGGTTATTTATTATCTTAGCTGTTGATGGAATTAAAGATAGGTTTTTATTTAAAGCAAAAGATGAATAGATTTATAATTTATTTAAAAATAATTATATCTTCTATAATTCTTGAAATAAAATAATAAGTATATTTATAATTTGCTTATGTTATAATTATATTAAAAAAATCAAAGGTGATTAATTTGAATTTAGATAAAAATATATTAGAAGAAATAATAAATATAAGTAAAAAATATGATTATATAAATAAGGTAGTTCTTTTTGGATCAAGGGCTAGAGAAGATAATATTTTAAAAAGTGATATAGATTTAGCTATATACTCAGATAAGGATTTAGGAGAATATATCGAGGATATTGAATTAAATACTAGAACATTACTAGAATTTGATTTTTCTGATATGAAAAATATAAAGGATGAATTTTTTAAAGAGCAGATTAATAAGGATGGTGTCACTATATATGAGAAACATAGATTTTAAATATATGAATTTAAAAAAAGCATATAATAAATTAATGGAAGTAAGTAAATTATATGATGGTAAAGATGAAATCATAAGAGATAGTTTAATACAAAGGTTTGAATTTACTTATGAATTGACACATAAAACACTAAAAGAATTTTTAACTTATTCAGGGGTGACATTAGAAAATTCATTTCCTAGAAACATTTATAAAAAAGCATATGTTAATAATCTAATTTCAGATGATCAAGTATGGATTAACTTATTAGAAGATAGAAATAAAACATCTCATATTTATAATGAAGAGTTAGTAAGCGATATTGCTAATAGAATAGTTAATTGCTATGTTGGAGCAATTGGTGAATTAGTGAGTAATTTAGAGAAAGTGATATAAATATATATTCAATCAGGGAGTAGGATACTCCTTATTCGTTAAATGATAATAGAATGCGTGATACAATGGAAAGCCCCTTGAATTAAGGGCTTTTCTTTGGTTTATGATAAAACTAATTGAGAACAAGACAAATTATTTAAGAGCTTAAGTGAAGCTTTTATTATAAATTCTATGAAGCATCTGCTTATGAAGAAAAATTGCTCATTATAAATATATATAGAATATATAAACAAGTTAATATTATTGATGAAATAATAGTGTAAATTATAGCAATAAAGATTAATAAGAAAAAAATTTATGTATAAACTAATGAAGTAAACTATAGCTATTTTTATAATTTAGCTATAAATATGTAATTGTAAGAATATTTAGTGTTTTATTACAAATGTAAATATTAAAGGAGATAAAATGAATAATAAAAAAGTAATTACTAATGCTCATTTGAATTTAGAAAATACGTATATTAAACTTCCTAAAAAACTATTTTCAAAACAAAATCCAAGCGAAGTACCAAGTACGAAGCTAGTAGCATTTAATAGATCACTAGCAAAGAATCTAGGGTTAAATGAAGAGTTTTTGCAAAGTGATGATGGAGTAGATTTTTTTGCTGGAAATAAAATTTTAGAAGGTACAGTTCCAATTGCACAAGCTTATGCAGGTCATCAATTTGGACATTTTACAATGTTAGGGGATGGTAGAGCCGTTCTTTTAGGTGAATTTATATCAAAAAATGGAGAAAGATTTGATATTCAACTTAAAGGCACAGGTAGAACGCCATATTCAAGAGGTGGAGATGGAAAAGCCACTTTAGGGCCAATGCTTAGAGAATACATAATAAGTGAGGGCATGTATGGGTTAGGAATTCCGACAACTCGTAGTTTAGCAGTAGTTTCAACAGGGGAAGATGTAATAAGAGAACAAATTTTACCAGGAGCAATTTTAACACGTATAGCAAAAAGTCATATACGCGTTGGTACATTTCAATTTGCTGCAAATTGGGGAACATTTGAAGAACTTAAAGCATTAGCTGATTACACTTTAAATAGACATTTCAAAAAGGCAGAATATGAATGTAATCCTTATTTATATTTACTTAATGAAGTTATAAAGAGTCAAGCGAAGCTTATTTCAAAATGGCAGTTAGTGGGATTTATTCATGGAGTTATGAATACTGATAACATATCTATTGCAGGAGAAACGATTGATTATGGTCCTTGTGCATTTATGGATGTCTATGACCCTAATACTGTATTTAGCTCTATTGACATTAATGGGAGGTATGCTTATGGGAATCAACCTAAAATAGGAGCTTGGAACTTAGCTAGATTTGCAGAAACATTGTTACCATTATTAGACGAAGATTTAGAAAGGGCGACCAAGATGGCTGAAAATTCAATATCTAAGTATAGTGATTTATATAATAAATATTGGTACGCGGGAATGAGAGCAAAGCTTGGAATATTTAATGAAGAAGAAGAAGATAAAAAGTTAATACAATCTCTTTTAACTATGATGAAAAGATTTAAGGCAGATTATACAAACACTTTTCGTAATTTAACATTAGGAAATCTAAATGATATAGATATGTTTAAAAGTGAAGAATTTAAGATGTGGTATGAATTATGGCAAGAAAGATTAACAAGGCAAGATGAATCAAGTGAAGAATTAAAGAATCTAATGGAACAAAATAATCCAACAGTGATACCACGTAATAATAGAGTAGAAGAGGCCTTAGATGCAGCAGTTAAATATAATGATTATGGTGTTATGCAACGTCTTGTAGATGTTCTTAAAAATCCTTATGATTATTCAAATATCAATGAATATTATTCTACATTACCAAAATCAACAAGTTGTGCATATAAGACTTATTGTGGTACTTAAATGAAGATAAAAATGCAATACATTTCTAAACTGCCCAATGTCTACTTGACAGAGGGCAGTTTATTGTTGTGGGTTATTTTAATTTGTGGAAAATAAAGAAGAACTTAATATGTTTTTAGATAAAATATTTATAATAGAAAATTATAATAAATTTAAATAAACAGTCATAGAAATAGTTAATATGTTGAAAAATGAAAAAATAGATATGGAATTTATTGACTGGGAAATAATGGAGTGGTATTCTATTTGTATAGAATACGAAAGAAGATGGTAACATTAGAGTGAAAGGGGCTAAAATGAATTACTAGAAGAGAGGATGATTTTTGTGAAGAAAAGGAATTCACTGATTTTAATTTCAACATTGTTAATAGTTGCTATTATGTTAGGGGGATGCGGACAAGCATCAAAACCTACTACTGCAAATAATGAAAAAGACAAATCTTTATTAATTTATTGTGCTGCAGGTTTAAAAAAGCCAATGGATGAAATAGGGGAAAAATTCGAAAAACAAAATGGTGTTAAAGCTGAATTTACTTATGCTAATGCATCAGATCTTATAGGTCAAATGGAGATTTCACATAAAGGAGATATTTGTGTATTACCTTCAAATAAAGACTATGAAACAGCAAATAAAAAAGAATTAACGCTAGATAAAAAGGACTTAACATATCATACGCCTGTAATTGCTGTGCCTAAAGGAAATCCACTTGATATAAAAAACTTACAAGATTTTTCAAAGTCTGGAGTCAGAGTCATCTTAGGAGACCCTGAAACATCACCATTGGGGAAATTGGCTATGAAATTATTTACTAAAGTAGGTATTCAAGATGAGGTAAAACCTAATGTTGTTTCAACAGTTTCTACTGTAAATGAGATAGTAACCTATCTTTCTATGAAAAAAGCAGATGCTTCAATTGTTTGGGAAGATAATGCTCTTAATGCAGCTAAAGATATAGATTGCGTTCAAATTCCAAATGAACAAAATTCAGTTGAAAAGGTAAATATAAGCACTCTGAAAAGTTGTGAAGATAAGGAGCTGTGTCAAAAGTTTATTGATTTTACTAATTCAGATGAAGGAAAGGCTATATTTACAAAAAATAATTTAAAACCTATTGAATAACATGTAAATGTTTACTTTAAAGTAGTATTGAGAGGCTAACTAATGAGATTTAATAAAAATTTAAAAGACATTTTTTTTAAAACATCTATATGTATATTTCTTTTGGTTTTTATATTATTTATAATTTTTGCAATATTTGGAGTATTACTAAGAGGCATTCCTAATTTAATAGAAAGTCTCTTGGATAAAGAAATTCAGTTTGCAATTAAGTTAAGCTTTTTTACATCAACCATATCAACAATAATTTGTTTGATGTTTTCTATACCTATATCATATGGATTAGTTAGGTTTAACTTTTGGGGTAAAAAAATTATAAATGCAATAGTACAAATGCCAATTTCAATTCCACCAATTGCATCAGGAATAGCTCTTCTATTACTATTTACTACAAAGCCTATAGAAAATATTGTTAGTAAATTAGGAATGGATCCTGTTTTTTCTGTATATGGAATAATAGTAGCTCATTTTTTTATTAATACTCCATATATGATAAGAATTTTAAAAGTAACTTTTGAAAGTATTAATCCTAAATTAGAATTTGTTGCTAGAACACTTGGTTATAGCAGTTGTGAATCATTTTTTAAGGTAACGCTTCCGTTAGCAAGAAATGGGGTGATTTCAGGAGTTATAATTGTATGGACTAGTGCATTGGGTGAATTTGGTACTGCTCTTATGCTTGCAGGAGCTATTCGTATGAAGACAGAGACATTACCAGCAGCAATATTTTTAAATTTAGCTGGTGGGGAACTGGATAAAGCGTTAGCAGCAGCAACAATATTAATAATTATGTCTATAGTATGTTTGTCTATTTTTCAATTGTTTGAAAAGAGAAATACAGAAAATATAAAATAATACTAAAAAGGAGTTATTTCATGCTTAAATTAGAGCATATTTATAAAAAACTAGGTAACTTTACACTTAAAGATATAAGTTTTGAAGTAAAAGAAGGGGAATATTTTGTTATATTAGGACCTACAGGAGCAGGTAAGACTATAATTTTAGAAATAATAGCAGGAATTTATAATTTGGACAAAGGGAATATATATATAAATAATAGAAATTTGAATAATGTTCCACCAGAGCATAGAAATATAGGATTTGTATATCAAGATTATTTGTTGTTTCCTCATTTATCTGTAAGAGAAAATATACTCTTTAGTTCTAAAGTAAAAAGCATGTCTAAAAGTAGTGCAGAGCAAGCTTTATTTAGTATATGTGAAATGCTTAATATAAAGCATTTATTGAATAGGAATATATCTATGTTAAGTGGAGGAGAACAACAACGCATCGCTTTCGCAAGAGCTATTATTACTTCACCACAAATACTATTATTGGATGAAGTCAGCAGTGCACTTGATCCTTGTACTAAAGAAATTTTTCAACAAAACCTAAAAAAAATGCATAAAAATCTAAATACTACAACTATTCATGTTACTCATGATTTTAATGAGGCTTTGTATTTAGCAGACAGAATAGCAGTTATGAATAATGGAGAAATTCTTGAAATTGGAAGTCCAGAGGAAATATTTAAACATCCTTCATCAGAATTTATAGCTAAATTCACAGGATTTAGTAATCTATTTAAATGTAAGGTAAGTGATAGAAGAGCGATTTTATCAAATGATGTGAAATTTGTTGTTAAAAATAACAGTGTACTTAATGAGGCAGTAGCTGCAGTACGTGGTGAAAATGTTTTTCTGTTCTTAGACCCTAGAACTCAAAACTTTGAGAATAAATTCAAAGGTAGAATTGTTGAAATTATTAATCAAGGCTTTATAAAAAAAGTTATAGTTGATGTAGGAATTGAATTAAACTCCTTTGTAACAGAAAAATGCATTGAAGATTTAAAGCTAAATCCAGGTAAAGAAGTATATGTGGGAATTAAAGATAGTGATATACAAATTTTGTAATAGAATTATGGAGGCAATAATATGAATGAAACAGAATTTTATAATAGTTTATTTAATAAATTTATGAATATAGTTAATGATAATAATTTTTTAAATGATGAGGTTAAGGTAAAAGGAAAGGCTTTAAAGCCAGAGGAAGCTATAGGAAATCCAGATAGAAAAGATTTTCCTATTATAAAGGGAAAGGAAAAACTGCTTGAAGCAGATTTTAGAGGCCAAAAAGGTCAAGCTTTTACGGATATGCCTAATAATTTTGAAGGAACTTTAAAACAAATTATTGAAATGCCTTTAAAAACTAATTTTGATACAGCGGTATATATTGCAACTTTAAATGCTGTATGTAGATATTTAAAATTAACAGATAAAACTATTCATTGCAAGGATGGAGAACCAGAAGTATGTGCAGAGAAATTTGCTTATTATATTAAAGAGAAGTATGGCAATCCTAAAATAGCGATGATAGGGTATCAACCTGCAATATTAGACAACCTTTCTAAAAAATTTCCACTTAGAATTGTAGATTTAGCTTGTGATACAGTAGGTAAGATTAAATACGGTGTGTTAGTTGAAGATGGAAATAAATCTATAGATGATTTGTTGAATTGGTGTGATATAGTAGTTGCCACAGGTAGCACAATAGCAAATAAAACAATAACAAATTTTTTAATTGATAAACCTACTATTTTTTTTGGTACAACACTTGCAGGAGCAGCATCTTTAATGAATCTTGAAAGATTTTGTTCATGTTCAAAATAGTAGGTATAATGTTAATTAATACGGTATATGATATCTTTTAGTTAGCTGCAGTCTATAAATTAAATATTTAAATATAACTGGAAATTTATTTTCTAGTTATATTTTTTTATGTAAATTATTAATTTTTAAAAATATAACGTTTAACTATGTGAAAAATAATTATTGCGTCTGCAAATGAGTGTAGGAATAGTATAGATTAACATATAAAGAAGAGTACAAATATAATAAAAAAAGATGTTGCTATAAAATAATTTTTTAATAACTTTATAGTAACATCTTTTTTATTATTTGGAAATTTGTAGAATTTTTAAAGTATGGAATACTGCTATGATATGCTGTTAGAGATTTTTAGAATTAAAGAGTTTTACCTAGTATTAATTATTTAGCTATCATTAGCATATTCTATATCAGTTACCTATTTCAATACAATAATTAAAATGTAAATGAGTCTAGCAAAGAATATACAAGGAGGAGATTAATATAGATGGATTAGACTTATTTAAGGATAAAGAAGATGTTAGATTAGAAGAAGATATAGGAAATATGCCAAATGAACTTTTTTTTGCACTATTAGATACTGTATATATACTTATAGAATATAAAGGTGATATTGTGAGTATGGTGAAAAAAATTCCTAATGCTCGTGTTGCTATTGTTGATAAAAATCGTGCAATATTAGCAGTTATAGGAGATGTACAGGAAGTAGTTGATGAACTTTTTGAAGTAATTGTTTATGTTAATCCTAGTTCACTGTATACATTGTGTGATATTTCACCAGTAGAAGCATCGGGAGCAACTAGCTTTTATAACAGTGCTTACTTACCACTAAATGGGTCAGGGGTTATTGTAGGTATAGTTGATACTGGTATAGATTATTTAAATGAGGAGTTTATTAATGAAGATGATACTTCAAGAATTTTAACTATTTGGGATCAAAACATAACTGCGGGAAAAAATCCAGAAGGACAGTTTGTAGGTAGTGAGTATACTAGGGAAGAAATAAATAAGGCTATTAAGGCTAAAAGAGATGGACAAGATCCCTATGCTATAGTGCCTTCAAAAGATGAAAATGGTCATGGCACAAACATGGCATCAGTTGTGGGAGCTAGAGGTGTAAATCCAGCAATTATAGGAGCTGCACCAAGATGCGATTTTGCTATTGTAAAATTGGGAACTGCTCCTGAATTATTAAGGGAAGCTTTTGGCGTGTATGGTAATGCACCAACTTTTTCAACTTCAGTTTTATTTTTAAGTATGAAGTATTTATACGATTTATCTTATAAGTTAAAAAAACCTATTGTAATACTTTTACCTTTAAGTGGAATTAGAGGTGCCCATAATGGATTATCTATTACTGAGAGATATATAGATGAAATTTCAAGAGTAAGAGGAATAGCTGTAGTTGTACCAACTGGAAATCAAGGAGATGCAGGTAACCATGCTTCTGGAAAGATAAATAAAAAAGGTGATACTAAAAGTGTTCAGATTAAAGTAGATAAAAATCAAAAAAATATAAATTTTGAAATATGGGTTTCTAAACCTGATAAATTTGCATTATCAATTGTTTCTCCTTCTGGAGAAATAATTAGTAGAATGCCACCTAGTCTTAATAAAATAACAGAAATTAAATTCCTATATGAAAGTACTATAATATATATAGAATACTCTATACCAGAAGTACTAACTGGTGAGGAAAAAATTACAATTAATGCTAGAAATATAAGGGAAGGAATTTGGACATTTCAGCTTATAGGAGAATTGGTTATAAGTGGTCAGTATGATGCATATCTGCTGCAAAGAGAATTATTGGCTCCAGGTACGAAATTTTTAAATCCAGATCCATATATAACATTAACTATTCCATCAACATCATCATATGCCATATCTGTTGGGTATTATGATCAAAATAATAATTCAAATGTAACAGAATCCGGTAGAGGATATACAAGAGATGGGAGAGTTAAACCAGAGATAGTAGCAGGTGGAGTAAATACTTTAGTAACTGCTGTAGGTGGTGCAACACAAGCTATCAGCGGATCTAGTGTAGCAGCAGCGGTCGTAGCAGGATGCTCAGCACTTATATTTCAGTGGGGAATTATCAATGAAAATGACAAAAATTTATATGCCACAAAAGTTAAAACTTATCTTATTGCAGGCACATCAAAGCGAGAAGGTGACGTATATCCTAATCCACAATGGGGATATGGCATGGTTAATATGAAGGGGGTCTTTGATAATATTAGATTAAACGTTAATGAGTTTATAGGCAATAATGATATAGTTATTGAAAAAACAATAGGTGAAAATGAGTATTATGTTGGTAATTTATTTATAAGATTACCCAGAAAGTAATTAGTTAAAAATGATTGATGAAGTTCCCAAGGAATTTATCTATTAGTTAATTTAGAGTTTACAATTGAAGTTAAAAATATAAATGCTAAATGGTTTTTTATTAAGGAATATTTGAATAATCTATTATAGATAGCTATATTTTCAGGAGGAGATTAACATAGAAATTAGCAAGTTTGATTCTAAATTAAACTTATTGAATAGAATACCAGAACAGTTACTATATAAGGTAACATCTTTAGCACAAAATGAAAAAATTAATAAAGGAAATATAGAAATAGTAGTTTTGTTTGGAAATAATTTGGATAAAGTAACGAAGTCTGTGGAGCAGATAGGTGGTATATTTGAAAATTTAGGTTTTGGTTTTGGTATTGTTACTTTAAAGTCAGAAGACATACGCAAAGTATCTCAGATAGAAGGTGTGCAATATGTAGAGTTACCAAAAGTTTTATTTACTTCTGATTTTGAAAGCAATAAGGCTTGTTGTGTTCCAAATGTTTGGGATAGGTATGGCTTAACTGGAGAGGGTGTACTAGTTGGATTTATTGATACTGGTATAGATTATACTCATCCTGCTTTTATAGATGAAGATGGCAACACGAGAATTGATTTTATTTATGATTTAGGAGAGAATAAAAAAGTTTATGATAAAGTTCAAATAAATGAAGCCTTAAAATCAACAGATCCATATGCAATTGTAGATGTAAGAGATCATATAAATCATGGAACACATGTGGCAGGAATAGCTTGTGCAGGAGGTAAAATACCAAAACAAAATTATGGTGTAGCTTTTAAAAGCTCAATTGCTATGGTGAAAATTACTAGATATGGTTTTTTAAATTTTGCGTTAAGTACTCAGATTATGAGAGGAATAAAGTTTCTTGTAGATAAGGCAAATGAAATTAATAAACCACTTGCTATAAATATTAGTTTAAGTACTAATGATGGGGCCCATAATGGTACTAGTCTTTTAGAACAATATATAGACACTATATGTAAGCTTGAAAGAGTAGCAATGGTTATTGCATCAGGAAATGAAGGAGAGGCAGCTCATCATGTTGGTGGTGAATTAAGCGATGTGAATGTAATTCCATTTGGTGTAGCAGATTCTGAAGTAGCAATAAATCTACAATTATATAAACCACTTTTAGTTGATGTTTCTATTGAGATAGAGAATTCATTAGGTGAAAAAAGTGGAGAAATAGTCCTTCGTGATGGATATAGAGAAATTAATATAGGCGTTGATAAATGTATTATTTATAATACAGGACCTAAGCCTTTTGATATAAATGGAGAAATATCTATAAGTATTTTGCCAAGTTCAGAATCTTTACCAAGTGGTGAATGGAAATTAATTTTAAAAGTTCTTAATAAATATAGGGGAGTATATGATATATGGCTTCCTATTACAGAAGCTCTTAATCCAAAAACAAGGTTTCTTAAGCCAGATGTATATAATACCTTAGGAATTCCAGCTACAGTAGAGAGTGTAATATCAGTGGGTAGCTATAACAATAGAACAAATACTTTTTCATCTTTTTCAGGTAGGGGAAAATTTTATAAAACTTCATTTACAAAACCAGATATAGTAGCTCCAGGAGAACAAATATTATCTACAGTATCAGATAATGGGTTTGATACTAAAAGTGGAACTTCAATGGCTGCACCTCATGTAGCAGGAATATGCGCATTACTTTTACAGTGGGGAATAGTTAAGGGCAACGATCCATTTCTTTATGGAGATAGGCTTAAGTATTATCTTTCAAAAGGTGCTAAAAGAGACAGGACAGAGGTACTTTATCCAGATCCTAACTGGGGTTATGGCATTGTATGTGCTTATGATTCTTTAAATTTACTAAAATTAGCGAATGTTAGAGGTGAAAATACATCAAAAAATAACATGGATAATATTACAGATGAGGAGTTTTTTACATTACAAGACACTATCTTTGCAACTATAGAATATCAGGGGGATATTGTTGGTGCTGTAAAAAAAATCACCAATGCTCGTATTTTTATTGCTGATAAAAATTATGCAATATTAGCGGTACAAGGAGATTTAAATGAAGTAATTAATAAACTTTTTGATGTAATTATTTATGCAGTTCCTACTGTATTGCATACATTATGTGATATTTCACCAGTAGAATCATCGGGAGCAACTGTATTTCATAACAGTATTTACTTACCACTAGATGGTCGTGGCGTTACTATAGGTATAATTGATACGGGTATAGATTATTTAAATGAGGAGTTTATTAATGAAGATGACACATCAAGAATTTTAGCTATTTGGGATCAAAATATTTCTACTGGGAAACCACCTGAGGGCCAGTACGGAGGTAGTGAGTATACTAGAGAAGAAATAAATAAAGCAATTAAGGCTAAGAGAAGTGGTGAGGATCCTTATAAAATAGTACCAGCAAAGGATTCAACTGGTCATGGTACTAGTATGGCAGAAATTATAGGAGCTAGAGGTGCAAATCCAGAAGTTAGAGGCGTAGCACCGAAATGCAATTTTGCTGTTGTAAAATTAAGTCCTGCAGTATTATCATTAAGAGATGACTTTGGGGTATACGGAGATATACCTGCTTTTTCAACTTCAGTTGTATTTGCAGGTATTAAGTATTTATATGATTTATCTCGTAGGTTAAAAATACCTATGGTAATACTTGTACCTTTAGGTACAAATAGTGGTCCTCATAATGGACTATCCTTTATTGAGAGATATATAGATGAGATTTCAAGGGTTAAAGGAATAACTGTGGTTGTGGCAAATGGAAATCAAGGAGATTCAGATATTCATACATCTGGAACTATAGTTGAAACAGGTGATACTCAGAGTATTCAGCTTAAAATAGATAAAAGTCAAAAAAATATAAAATTTGAAATTTGGATGTCTAAACCAGATAAATTTTCATTATCAATTATTTCTCCTTCTGGAGAAGTAATTAGCAGAATACCACCTGCTCTTAATAAAATAACAGAAATTAAATTTTTATATGAAAGTACCATAATATATGTAGAATACTCTATACCAGAAACATTAACTGGTGAGGAAAGGATTACAATTAAAGCTAGAAATATAAGGGAAGGAATCTGGATATTTAAACTTACAGGAGAATTGGTTGTAACTGGGAAATGTGATGCATATTTAATTCAGAGAGAATTGTTAGCACCAGGTACAAAATTTTTAAATCCAGATCCATATATAACTTTAACTGTTCCATCAACATCAGCATATGCTATATCCACTGGCTATTATAATCAAAATAATAATTCTAATGTAAGAGAGTCGGGAAGAGGATATACAAGAGATGGTAGAGTTAAACCAGATGTAGTAGCAGGTGGAGTAAATGCTTTAGTATCTAAGGCTGGAGATACTGGAACACAACTTGTTAGTGGATCTAGTGTGGCAGCAGCTGTGGTAGCAGGATGTTCAGCGCTTATATTTCAGTGGGGAATTGTTAATGGAAATGATATAAATTTATATGCAACAAAAGTTAAAACTTATCTTATTGCAGGCACATCAAAACGGGAAGGTGATGTATATCCTAATCCACAGTGGGGATATGGTATGGTTAATATGAAGGGAGTCTTTGATAATATTAGATTTAAAATTAACAATAGTATAGAAGAGAAAAATATAGTTACAAAAAAAACAATATATGAAAACGAGTATTATGTTGGTAATTTATTTATAAGATTACCTAAAGAATATTTAATTGAGAGTTAGGAGTTGAGAATGAATTATGAATTTTCTGAGGAGTTTTATAATTCATTATTACTTCTCTAGTCTCAATTTTTATATTAGTGCATAGATAGTGAAAAGGGGGGATTAGTATAAAAAAGAGTAAGATTTATAAAAAAGATCATAGAAAGGATTCAGATGATGTTTTTACAGGAGACAATGTAACATATGCACTAGTAGACTACAGTGGAGATATTGTTAGTGCTGTAAATAAATTTACAAATGCTAAGGTATTTGTAATTAATGAAAATACTGCATTACTATCAGTTATAGATGAAGATATAGAGGAGATAGTCAGTAAACTATCTAATGTAATTACTTATAGAAATCCTGTAGCCATATATACATTATGTGCTGTTTCACCAGTGGAAGCATCTGGAGCTGCGCAGTTTCATAACAATGAGTACTTACCATTAGATGGATCAGGTGTTATATTAGGAATAATTGATACGGGAATAGATTATTTAAATGAAGAATTTATAAATGTAGATGGTACCTCAAGGATTTTAGCTATCTTTGATCAAACAATTAATACAGGAAAAAGACCTAGTGGTCAAGCTCTAGGAACTGAGTATACAATAGAGGATATAAATAATGCAATTAAAGCTAAAAGAGAAGGTAAAGATCCGTATGCAATAGTACCTTCAAAGGATGAAATAGGTCATGGTACAAATATGGCAGGAATTGCTGCTGGTAGAGGCGCAAAACCATCACTTGCAGGAGCAGCACCTAAATGTGATTTAGCTATTGTAAAACTATTACCTGCAAGTAAAAAATTAAAAGAGGAAGGTTATGTATATGGAAATGCACCTATCTATTCAAATATTGCAGTGTTTAGTGGAATAAGCTATCTATATGAGCTTTCTATGAATCTAAAGAAACCGATTGTAATATTGATACCACTAGGCTATAATATGGGGGCTCACAATGGATTAGCTCTTAATGAAAGATATATAGATGAGATTTCAAGAATTAGAGGAGTAGCTGTTGTTGTACCAACAGGAAATGAAGCAGATGCAGATACTCATACTTCAGGAGTAATAGTTAAAGATGGTGATGTTGCTAATATTGAGCTTATAGTAGATGAGAAACAAAAAAATTTAAAATTTGAAATATGGATTTCTAAACCAGATAAAGTAACATTATCAATTACATCTCCTTCTGGAGAAATAGTTGATAGAATAGCGCCCATAAACAAAAAGATTACAGAAATTAATTTTATATATGAAAAAACTAAGATGTTTATTCAGTATCTTAAACCAGAGGAAATAAGTGGTGATGAAAAAATTAATATTACAGCCATAAATATAGCTGAAGGTATATGGGATTTTAAGCTTTTAGGAGAAATGGTGTCAGTAGGTAAATATAATGCTTATTTACCACAGAAGTCAATAATTGCACCAAATACAAAATTTTTAAGTCCAAATCCAGATGGAACATTAATGATTCCATCAACATCAAGACATGCCATATCTGTTGGGTATTATAATCAAACTAACAATGCAATTGAAGTAGATTCTGGTAGAGGTTATACAAGGGATGATAGAATAAAACCAGATATAGTAGCTGGTGGAGTTAATGCATTAGCAATTTACGGAAATAATAGCGACAAAATTATCAGTGGATCCAGTGTGGCAGCAGCTGTAGTTGCAGGATGTTGTGCACTTATATTCCAGTGGGGAATTGTTCAGGGTAAAGATAGATCTATGTATTCAATAAAACTTAAAACATATCTAATAAGAGGAACATCAAAAAGGGAAGGTGATGAGTATCCTAATCCACAGTGGGGTTATGGAATCATCAATATGAAGGGCGTTTTTGATAACATTAGAGGATTAAAAGAAGAAAATAGCAGAGAGATGGCGGAATCTCCCAATAATTTTTTTGATATAAATAATATGATTTTTTTGGTTGAATATAAAGGTGATATAGTTAATGCATTGAAGAATTTTAAAAATACGTCAGTATATATAGTAGACGAAAAACGTGCATTAATTGCAACACCATATGAAATTTATGATGATGTGGTAAAGTCAACACATGAAATAGTATATGTAGATTTAGGCGATGCATATACAACTTGCGATATTTCACCAGTAGAAGCATCCGGAGCTACTGTGTTTCATAATAATGTTTATTTACAACTAAGTGGTTTAGGTGTAATTGTAGGGATAATTGATACAGGAATAGACTATTTAAATGAAGAATTTGTAAATGAGGATGGAACCACTAGAATTTTAGAAATCATGGATAGAAGTATCCCAGATAACTCATCTAAGTTTAAATGTGCTGTATATAAACAAGAGGATATAAATAAGGCAATACAAGCTAAAAAAAATGGACAAGATCCATATGAAATTGTACCATCTAAGGATGAAATAGGTCACGGAACAAATATGGCAGGGATAATAGCTGCAAGAGGTGCTACACCTGGGATAATTGGTGCAGCGCCTAGGTGCAATTTAGCAATAGTAAAACTTAGACCAGCATTTAAGTCTTTTAGAGAGTATTATCAAGTTTATGGAAATGAGCCTGTATACCAAAATTCAGGCATATTACTTGGCATAAAATATTTGTATGATTTATCAGTTGAATTAAAGAAGCCTATTGTAATATATATTCCATTAGGCGCCAATACTGGACCTCATAATGGAGAAGCATTTATTGAAAAATATATAACTGAAATTTCTAATTATAATGGTGTAGCAGTTGTTGTTCCTAGTGGTAATCAAGGAAATACGGATACTCATACTTCAGGAGTAATAAAAAATAAAGGAGAAGAGGCAACTATAGAAATTCAGATAGGAAAAAATCAGCATGATATACGTATCCAAATATGGATGTCCAAGCCAGATAAGGTAGCATTATCAATAATATCTCCTACAGGTGAAGCTATTAGTAAAATATCTCCAAAGCTTAAAACAGTGACAGATATTAATTTTCTGTATGAAGAAACTAAAATGACAATAGAATATTTTATACCTGAGGAATTAACAGGAGAGCAAAAAATACTTATCATTGCAAGAAATATTAGAGAGGGCATATGGAAATTTAAACTTATAGGTGAGTTAATCGTAGTTGGAAAATATGATGCATGGATATTACAAAGAGAGATTTTAGCGCCAGATACAAAATTTCTTAATCCTATTCCCAATACTACATTAACTACGCCAGGAACCTCCAAGGGGGCAATAACTATAGCATATTACAATCAAAATAACAACTCAATTGTACTTGAGTCAGGTAAGGGTTATACTAGGAATAATATGATTAAGCCAGATATTGCAGCAGGTGGAATTAATACTATAACAACTTCTGTAGGTGGAGGAACTCAAATTATTAGTGGTTCAAGTGTGGCAGGTGCTGTTACAGCGGGGGCATGCGCACTATTGCTTGAGTGGGGGATTGTTGAGGAAAATGACAGTCCAATGTTTGCTATAAAATTAAAAACATATTTAATAAGAGGAGCAAATAAAAGACAAGGAGACGTTTATCCTAATCCTCAGTGGGGTTATGGTATGCTAGATGTAAAAGGGGTTTTTGATAATATTAGAGGACTTGAAAAAGAGAAAAACAGAGAAATATCAATAAATAAAAAAATAAATTATTTTTTAAAAGAAAATAATTTAAATACAGTAGTTGAATATAGAGGAGATATAGTTAATGCAATAAAGAAGTTTCAAGATTCAGATGTATATATAATAGATGAAAAACGTGCGTTTGTAACATTGCCATATGAAATAAATAACAAGGTATTAAAGACAACTAAAGAAATAATTTTTGCAGATCCAGGTTCAGCTCTTACACTATGTGATATATCACCTGTAATAGCATCAGAAGCAACACTATTTCACAATAGCGAATACTTATCATTAGATGGTTCGGGGGTTATTGTTGGCATCGTTGATACTGGAATAGATTATTTAAATGATGAATTTATAAATAAAGATGGAACTTCTAGGATTATATCAATTTATGATCAAAATATTGAAAACGATACTCTACAACCAGAAATTATAGCGGGGACTATATACACGCAAGATGATATTAATAAGGCAATACAAGCAAATCGAAATGGTAGTGATCCATATAAAATTGTACCATCTAAGGATGAAATAGGTCATGGAACAAAAATAGCAGGTATTATAGCAGCAAAAGGCGCTAATCCAGAACTTATAGGAGTAGCTCCGAAGTGTAGCTTAGCAGTTGTAAAGCTTAGATCAGGTAATAAGGCTTTCAGACAAGCTTATGCACTTTATGGAAATGAAATTTCATATAAAAATACTTCAGTATTTTTAGGTATGAGATATTTATTAGATTTAGCATCTAAATTAAATAAGCCTATTATAATGTATATTCCATTAGGAACAAATATGGGTGCTCATACTGGAGAGTCCTTAGTTGAAAGATATTCAGAAGAAATTTGTAAAAATATTGGAGTTGCAGTAGTTGCTCCAACTGGTAATCAAGGAAATACTGCAACTCATACTTCAGGAACAATAAAGAGTGCAGGAGATATTGGAATTATAGAACTTAAAATAGGAGAAAAACAGAAAGATATACGTATTGAAATATGGATTTCAAAGCCAGATAAAGTAGCACTATCAATAACATCTCCAACTGGTGAGGTTATTAAAAGAATACCTCCAAAGCTTAAGGAAATTGTAGATGTTACTTTTGTATATGAAGAAACTAAAATGACAATAGAATATTTTATACCAGAGGAAATAAGTGGAGATCAAAAAATAGTTATTGTGGCAAGAGATATTAGAGTAGGTATATGGCAATTTAAGCTTATAGGAGAATTAATTTTAGTAGGAAGATATGATGCATGGATATTACAGAGAGAACTTATAGCACCTGATACAAGATTTCTTAGACCTAACCCATATATTACATTGACTCTTCCAGGAACATCTAGCAGTGTTATAACTGCAGCATACTATAATCAAAATAATAATTCGATCGTACCAGAATCAGGAAGAGGGTTTACAAGAAATGATATGATAAAGCCTGATATTGCAGCTGGAGGAGTTAATGCTAAGACCACTTCGGTAGATGGAACCACTGCAATTATTAGTGGTTCAAGTGTGGCAGGTGCTGTTGTAGCAGGATCCTGTGCATTACTATTTCAATGGGGAATTATTGATGGTAATGATACTACAATGTATGCTGACAAATTAAAAACATATTTGATAAGAGGTGCTCAGCAAAGACCAGGAGACGTATATCCTAATCCTCAGTGGGGATATGGAATGCTTAGTTTGAAGGGGGTCTTTAATAATATTAGATCTAAAAAAAATGATAAAGATGCTAATTGTAATAGAGAAATAGAGAAACCAAGGAATGAATATTATGTAGGTAATTTATTTATAAGGCTGCCTAAAAGTTGGGATATAGATTATTATAATAAATAAATTAAGTAGATAAGAAAAGTTCATCCTGATATAATGTTTTTTGGAAAGTTTATAAAAGAATAATAGTGTGGGAAATTAAATACTACTTTTATAAGCAAATATAACTTAGATTATGAGGAGTCATTAAATGAAATATTATTTAGCACCAATGGAAGGAATTACAGGATATATATATAGAAATGCTTATGAAAAATTTTTTCATAATATTGATAAATATTTTACCCCTTTTATTGTTACAAATAAAAGCAGAAGTCTTAAAACTAAAGAGTTAAGGGATGTTTTACCTGAAAATAATAAAGGGATGAATATTGTACCTCAAATACTTACCAATGATTCAGAAGGTTTTATTAATACTTCTAGAAAATTACAACAATTAGGTTATAATGAGGTTAATTTAAATTTAGGCTGCCCTGCTGGAACGGTTGTTTCAAAAAATAGAGGATCAGGATTTCTAGCCAAAAGAGAAGAACTTGATATGTTTTTAGATAAAATATTTAAAATAGATGATATGAAAATTTCTATAAAAACTAGAATAGGAAAGGAGAGTCCAGAAGAATTTTATGAACTAATAAAAATTTACAATAAATATCCTATAGAAGAATTAATTATTCATTCTAGAACACAAAAAGATTTTTATGGAAATAAACCTAATTTAGAGGTATTTAAAGATGCATTATCTTTAAGCACCAATCAAGTATGCTATAATGGTGATATTTTTAATGTTGATGATCATAATAAATTAATAAAAGCTTTTCCAGAAGTAAACAAAGTAATGCTAGGAAGAGGTATACTAGCAAATCCAGGGTTAATGAATCAGATTAAAAATAATACTTTTATAGATAAAGAAGTATTAAAAGATTTTCATAGTGAAATTTTTAATAAATATATAGAATTATTTAATGAAGATAGAAATGCAATCTTTAGAATGAAAGAACTATGGGGATATATGATTTACATGTTTTCAGATAATAAAAAATATGCTAAAAAAATAAAGAAGTCACAAAAGTTAAGTGATTATAATGAAGCAGTTTCAAGTTTATTTATGGAGCAGGAAATCATAGAAGGAGCAGGATTATTTAATAATTAAAATTAAATATGGCTATATTTTATTAAATAAGTATGATTAAGAAGAACAAGAGAAGATAATAAAATAATTTTATATTATTGGTGGATTTTAAAGGTGGAGTCTTGTCTCAACTATGAAATCCACGATAATATGAATGTGAACTGCTCCCTGTAAAGTAGACAGGAAACAGTTCAATGTAAGTGTTCACGTGGGTTATTTTGAAAAGAATTTTTTCATATGCCTAACCTTTTGGTTTAAATATCATGGCAGAAATAAATCCAAATATTATTGCGGAGGAAACACCTACACTTACTGTCTTTAAAACACCAGTAAATATTCCTATAAAACCCGTTTGCTCAGCCTCAGTTATAGCAGCTGTTACAAGGGTATTTCCAAAGCTACTTATAGGTACAAATGCTCCAGCACCTGCGAATTTCACCAAAGGATCATATAGACCAAATCCACCTAAAATTGCACCAATTACAACTAGTGTACAAGTTGTATGTGCAGGGGTAATCTTTAAAGTATCCATTATAAGTTGCCCAATAACACAAATTAATCCACCTATTATAAATGCAAAAATAAATTTTTCCATAACTTAACTCACACCTTCTTTTTTACATTTCTATAGAAACAGCATGGGCAACACTAGGTATGCTTTCCTTTTGTTGGAAGGAGATAGGAGACATTAAGGCACCTGTTGCAACAATCAATATTTTCTTTAATTCCCCTTTTCGCATACGATTAAGTAAATGTCCATAAGTTACAGTAGCAGAACAACCACAGCCACTTCCACCAGAAAAGCTTGGTTGGTCTTCTTTATATATTAAAAGACCACAATCTGTAAATATATCCGTTGGCATATTTATTTCATGTTTTTTTAATAAAGCATTAGCAAGTTCATGGCCAACTTTTCCTAAATCACCAGTGGCAATAAGATCATAATGAGAAGCATCAATATTTAAATCTCTAAAATGCGCTTCAATGGTATCTACAGCTGCTGGTGCCATGGCTGCACCAACGTTATATGGATCTGAAATACCCATATCTACTACTCTTCCTATGGTCGCAGAAGTTATTTTAGGTCCGTTTCCATTTTGTCCAAGGACTGCAGCTCCAGCTCCAGTTACTGTCCATTGAGCAGTAGGTGGTCTTTGCACACCATATTCTGTAGGATATCTAAATTGTTTTTCAGCAGCTGCATTATGACTACTTGCAGCTGCTATAACATATTTAGCTGCTTTACTTTCTATTAATTGAGCAGCTAATGCTAAACCTTCCATGGAGCTAGAGCAAGCACCAAATATTCCTAAATAAGGTATTCCTAAAGTTCTTGCAGTAAAGCTACTAGAAATGATTTGATTCATTAAATCTCCACTTAAGAAAAAGTTAATATTTTCTTTTTGTATCTTTGATTTTTGTATTGCTCTTTCACAAGCATGCTCAAGTAGAGCCTTTTCTGCTTTTTCATAGCTATCTTGCCCAAGCCATAAATCATCATAAAGTATATCAAAGTCATCAGCTAAAGCACCATTACCTTCAAAAGGACCACCAACGGCGGCAGAAGCTAATATTGTAGGTTTAGAATTAAAAATCCAGGATTGATGTCCTTTAAGCATTTACATCGCCCCCAACCATGTTATTGTTATTTTTATTGTAGCAATTACAAAAGAAGCAAAAACTCCATAAACAATAACTGCGCCTGCAAGACTGAACATATTTCCAGCTACTCCAAGTACAAATCCTTCAGTTTTATGTTCAATTGAAGCAGAAGCTATAGAATTGGCAAAGCCTGTAATAGGAACAGCAGATCCACATCCAGCCCACTGACTAAGATGATCGTAAATTCCAAGGCCAGTAAATAAAGCTGCAAAAAATATTAAAACTAGGGACGTAGGACCTACTGAGGTTTTTTCATCAAAATTAAAGTAGTTAATAAAAATCCACTGTAGTCCTTGACCAATTGTACATATTGTGCCACCTACGAGAAAGGCTCTAATACAATTAGTTAAAATGGGTCTTTTAGGTTCTATACTATTTACTAATGTATCATATTGCTGCTGAGCTGAGGTCATTTTTTTCTTTTTCATATTTGACATTTATTTCACCTTCTAACGTAATAAATATGGTTCTAATTTTTTTATGGTTTTTTCTAATTTTTTAGCACTTTGTGAGTACATAGTTTTTGCATCTTCATTGTCACAGTCTAAAGAAAATGAAATAAGATCTGCTTGACTTTTTTGAATACTAGCATAGAGCATTTCTTTAATTTGTGTTTTAGGGACTTGTATCATATCATCAAAAAGATCTATATATAAGTCGCCAGAAGAATCTACTTGACCAAGAAAAACATTTTCAAGGATAACCCCTTTGATTTCTAGCTGAGTTGTAAGCCAGCCTCGATTTAATCCAGCATTAGTAAGACCTTCATTTAATATGTTTCCATCTAAAATAACTGTTTGTGGTTCAGTCTTAGGTGCTACTTTTTCTCCTAAATCATATGGGGTAATGGGCTTTTTATCAGCTTTTAAACTAACATTTATATCTCCAGTTGTTTCCATTACAGCAAATTCAACATCGGCTAAGTTAAATACTTTTTTTAAACGCATTTGTTGTAGGAATTCTTGCCCTGTAATTCTTTCTTTGGATAAGTTATCTTCCATAACTTTACCGTTTTTAACAAGAACCCGTTCTTTACCGTGCATTAGGTTATAAATCCATTTACTTCTCATGGAAGCATAATCTAAGATAATAGGCATCAGTGCCCAAACAGACAGTGTAATTAATCCGAAGTAAATATTATTAACTATATTTAAAGAAATTAAAGTAATTATAATAGCAATGACGGCATAAGAAATAAAATCAAAGGGTGTAGCCTTAGATAAGGTCTTTTTTTTCATATATTTTGTTATAACTAATGTTAAAAAAAATAAAATTATCGAATTAAATAATAGTATTAACCAAGAATCCATATGCCACCTCACTTAGTTGCCTTTATATTGGGGTTCCTCAAACTCCATAAAGCCTATTCTTTTTTCTAAGTCTGTTTTAATTTCATTTATTTCTTTATATGCCTGATTATAAATAGCGCTAGCTTCTTTATCACGTTCTTGCAATGAATACATTCTTAAGGTGGCCTCAGACCCCTTTAGTGTAGCTAATGTTTCTTTTACCTTTGAAATCGCAGTCATATAAAAGTCTCCTTTATATTTATTAAGTTGTTTTCTAGGTTACTTTAACCAATAATCTTAGTTTTAATTCATTTTTAATATATATATTTATTTAAATTATTAAAGACAAATTGTTAAGGATTAATAAATATAAACTAGATTTAAAAAGGAATATATTTCATTATGAATAAATTGAATATTTAAATTAATTATGAACAAAATATAGTTGTAATAAAAAATACAAAGGAGGAGTTGTTATGCCAACAGGAACAAAACTTGAAACAGCATTAGCTAGTGCTAAGGGATTAGGTGCTGATATGAAGACATTTTCTTTAGATACAGATAATCAAGAAGCAAAACAAATGTTTAATCAACTTGCAAATACAATGGAAAATGTAGAACAAACAATTCAATCAAGACTTGATTTTGTAAAACAAGAAGAACCTCAATATAATAAATAGTTAATTAATAATTGATATACTCTCATATCTAGTTAAATTTATATTTTATAGATATGGGAGTATATTAATATGTAATATAATTTTGAGTTCTTACTGGAATTATTAAACTATAAATTAATTACATAAATAAAATTTCAATATAAAAATAATTGTTAAAAAGCATATTATAACTATGCTTTTTATAACACATTTAGAGTTTATTTACCTAATCCATCCCAATGCTCATAAGCTTCATTTAATTCAATAAGTGAAGCAGATTTATCTTTTGCCATTATGGCACCATTAAGACGTGCCATACTCTCTTGAAAAGAATTTATTTCATCTCTTTCTGAACTAAACTGAATTCTTTTAACTACTCTTTTCCAAACATTTGACAAATTTTTTGTTTTATCACTAGCATCTTCCCAGTTTTCTGATTCTACATCTTGAATAATTAATTGTATTGACTCAGGAATATTATCATTTTTTCCTAATGATTTTTTTAAAATAGTGCTACTAAGCATAATTACTACAAAAAGAATTAATGCTACTATAGGTGTAGTTATGACTAAAAATTTTCTCATGATAGTTTTCCTCCTTAATATGGGCCCTTATAATCACCAACATCAGTTATTTTTACAGTGTGATCATCATATTTATCTATATACAAGGAACCAGAAGGAGTCAGTGTTGCAAGAAATACCTCTGAAACATCCTTGATTTGGTACATTTTTAGCTGATCCATAAGCCATTTTTCAGTTTTATTAAGTTGTTTTAAATTTTGATGTATAAGTATTCCATCGTAAATAAGTTCTGTACTTATGCCTGTTGGCGCTTTAGTAATATTCATATCTTTAGGTGTTAGAGGTTCATATTGTGGTTTTTTAAGTACAGATAATTGTCCATTTGGTTCAATAATTGCAAA
Source organism: Clostridium aquiflavi (assembly GCF_031344075.1). NCBI lineage: Bacteria > Bacillati > Bacillota > Clostridia > Eubacteriales > Clostridiaceae > Clostridium > Clostridium aquiflavi. The sequence continues at coordinate 60,673 of NZ_JAVJAN010000014.1, read as the reverse complement.
ATCCACTTGTGACAAATCAAAAACATCTTTATTTCTTAATAGTGCCATGATATCAGAGACTTTGTATTTCATTTTGCGTAATGCATTCTCCATTATTTTACCATTCATAATTATAATTGTAGGTTCTCCATCTATGTATTTTGAAGCATATCTCCATTTTAATGTAATATATTCCATTGTATATCCTAGTAGAGCCCAAACAAAAAGACCTATAAAATGAGGCCAAGCTCTACTAGATAAGTCTGTTGTAAGAGTTGCAGCAATAGATCCAATTGTTATTCCAAGGACATAATCGAAAAAACTTAATTGACTTATTTGTTGTTTACCTAATATTTTAGCAAAAATAAGTAAGGAAAAAAATCCGATAATAGAACGCACAAAAACTACTAATCCTTCATTCAATTTTCTTTACCTCCTAATCTTAATAATATACAGTTATTATTTGACTTAAAGTAAATTTTATACTGGTGTTAGTATAAAATAGTGGACACTTTAAGTCGAACTAAGTAAAATTTTTTTAGTTAAAAAAGAAAGTGTCCATAAATGGATAAATCAAAAGAAGATTAGATGAATTGATTAATGCAATTAAATAAAGCAATATGTTTAATATAAAATGTATTGTAGAAGGTAAATCATGTAATGAAAATATAATTAAGGAAAAGTATATTGAATTAGAATATTTTTTATTATTAATACAAATGCTAAAATTAATTATTATAATTAAAGAGATATCTTGGAGGATTTAAATGAGCATTTTAAAAAAAATATTAATATTTATTATGATTCCAATTATCCTAATAGGAGTTTTGAAAAATAATGTATTTGCTAATTCAAATTTTAGTAAAGAAACTCCAGTTAAGATAGGTGTATTCTTAGACAATTCTAATGCTATGTATGTTTCTTTACTTAAACAAAATTTGGAACGTATTGAAAAAGAAAATAAAGATAAAGTTAAATTTACATTCTTTGATGCAAAAGATAATCAAAGTTTACAAAATGAAAGTATAGAAAAAGCCCTTACAGAAGAATATGACCTTTTTATTATAAATTTAATTACTCATAACTTAGACGATGTAAAAAGTACTTTAATTAAAATCATGAGAAAAAATATTCCTTTAATTTTAAATCCAGACCCCACTGAAGAAATAATAAACTTTATTAAACCGTATAAGCGATTTGTTGTTATTGGAGCAGATTTTGAGCAATCGGGTACTATGGAAGGAAAAATACTTGTTAATGAATGGAATTCTAATAAAGAGTTCATAGATAAAAATCATGATGATGTATTGCAGTATGTTATGTTAAAAGGCAGAATTGGTAGCCCGTTAACATATTTAAGAACAAAATACTCTATTTTAGCACTTAAAGAGGCTGGAATAAAAACAGAAGAGATTACATCCTCTAACTGTGAATGGATGCAAGATTGCGCTAAAAGTTCTATTGAAGCTCTGTTTCTTAAATATGGTAATAAAATTGAAGCTATAATTTCTAATAATGATGCTATGGCAGTAGGTGCTGTTGAGGCTTTACAGAAGTATGGATATAATAAAGGAAATAAATCAGAAACAATTCCAGTTTTAGGTATTGATGGAATGCCAGCTGCCAAAGATTTAATACAAAAAGGTTTTATGACAGGTACTGTTGCTTTAGATCCTCACGATCTTGCTGAAGCTCTTTATTCTATTGGAATAAATTTAGCATCTGGCAATCCTCCTCTTGAAAATACAAGCTATAAATTTGACGATACAGGATTTACAGTTCATTTAACTTACAGGGAGTACATAAACAGTACAAAGTAAACACTAAATGTAATTATTCGTAGGTATGTTAGAGTTATTAGTGAATTGGTGATTAATTTAGAAAAATTGATATAAGAATAGATGTAGATTATGGAGGCTACGGACAACTAATAACTAGATAATTTCCAAAATTCATTCTAAGAAAAAAATTAATCTGAAAATAATAAAAAAACCACCAATTCTAGTGTGAAATTTATTTGCAACAAATAAATTTACTAAGAAAAGGTGGTTTTTTATGATTAATAATCAAGAATACATTTGAAAAACACTGGAAAAATTATACTTTTATCTTCGAAAAGATTAAATAATTTAATTGCAATAATAATTGGTATTATAAATTCAAAATCTAAGGACAACTATTAACTAAATAGGAATCTAAATAAACTTTAGTTAGTTTGCAACCCTTCTCTATTAAGTTGAAATTTCCATGTTTTAAGCACCAATCATAAATTACACCTCTAGAAATAGTTAATATATCATTTGTAATTTCTAAGGCATCAATGGTAGTGTCTAAAATGCCTAATTTTTGACCATCTTTTGCAGCATCTAAAATTAGTTTTGATAGATGTCTATCAAAGGATAAAAAATATTCATTTCCAACTGTAATTTGGCTTTTGTAAAATTGTGTAACAATTTCAACTCCTTCAATTTCTGCATATCTTAGCTGTTCTTTTACAATTAGCATAATTCTATTTATAGTATTTCCATTAAAATGCCCTTGTTCGTCTAAATTTGTAAGTATTTCATCGAAGTATTTATAAGTTTCAATTATTATAAAATCTAGTGATTTAAAATAGTGGTAAAAGGAACCGATTGATACATTGGCCTTTTTGCAAATAGAGGATATAGTAACTTTTTCAAAGCCTATTTCTTTAACTAATTGTAATGCACAATGAAGTATATTTTCTTTAGTTTTAAGAGCTTGATATTGCCTGTTGGTTAATTTCGTATCCAAATAAAATCCCTCCTTGTATGATGTAGTTATAAAATTTCATAGAAAACTTAATATCATTCTAACGAACATTATATAGCATTATCTTTTCATTAGTCCTATTTTATTATTCCGTTTAGCATCTTTCGATGCGAAGCATATATATTTTACTTGACTATTATTATCTAATCTCATGCATTTCATAGTATATCATAGTAAAGCTAAAATGGGATATATTTTATAATTGAATTTTTTTTTAAACAAATAAAGATCTATATAATAAATTTCATTATATTATCAGTGAAATGAGTTTAGAAAATTACGAATCAAAATATTGACAATAAATTATCAATGTGATAATGTTAAAATATATTCATTGAATATATTCGATGAATATATTCAATGAAGTATATAGAATAGTAAGCAAATGGAGGAAGTATTACATGAACAAAAAGTATAGTAAATTATTTGAACCTATTAAAATAGGTAAAGTAGAAATACCAAATCGTTATTCAATGGCACCAATGGGACCAGTTGGATTTACTAGTGAACAAGGAGCATTTAATAAAGCTGGAATTGATTATTACGTAGAAAGAGCAAAGGGTGGAACTGGACTTATAATTACTGGTATTTGTAATGTGGAAAATGATATAGAGCCTTTACAAAATCCAAGCATACCTTGTGTTACAAAGAGTCCACTACACTTTGTACAAAGTGGAAAAATATTAACAGAAAGAGTTCATGCATATGGAGCTAAGATATTTTTGCAGTTAACTGCAGGATTAGGACGTTCAGGAATACCAAGTTTCTTGAAAGGTAAATGTGTAGCACCATCAGCACAAGAAAATAGATGGGATGCAAATATAAAACATAGAGAGTTAGCAACTGAAGAAGTTAAAACCTACATACAAAAATTTGCAATGTCTGCAGCAATAGCAAAAAAATCAGGTTTTGATGGTGTAGAAATACATGCAGTTCATGAAGGGTATTTATTAGACCAGTTTGCAATATCTTTTTATAATAAGCGTACTGATGAATTTGGTGGAAGCTTAGAGAATAGATTAAGATTTGCAACGGAAATAGTTAAATCTATAAAAGCAGTTTGTGGAGAAGATTTTCCAGTTTCTTTAAGATATTCATTAAAAAGTATGATGAAGGGACTAAGAGAAGGTGCACTTCCAGGAGAAGAATTTGTGGAAGTGGGTCGTGATTATGAAGAAGGATTGCAGGCAGCTAAAATATTAGTTGAAGCTGGATATGATGCATTAAATGTAGATGTAGGAACATATGATTCTTGGTACTGGAATCATCCACCAATGTATTTTGAAGATGGTATGTATAGATCATTTGGAAAGATGGTAAAAGAAGTTGTAGACGTACCAGTAATATTAGCAGGTAGAATGGATAACCCGGATATAGCTTTAACTTCATTAGAAAATGGTGAAGCTGACATAATAGGATTAGGAAGACCTTTACTTGCAGATCCATATTTACCTAAAAAAATTAGGGTTGGAAAAATTGATGATGTAAGACCATGCTTATCCTGTCATGAAGGTTGTATGGGAAGAATAGAAAAGGCATCAGGATTATCTTGTGCAGTAAATCCAGCCTGCGGAAGAGAAGCTACTTATGGAATAAGTAAAGCTGATGAAGCTAAGAAAGTATTAGTAATAGGTGGGGGTATTTCAGGGCTTGAATTTGCAAGAGTTAGTGCTCTTAGAGGGCATGAAGTAGAACTACACGAAAAATCAAATAAACTAGGCGGAAATATAATACCAGGGGGAGCACCAAACTTCAAAAAAGATGATTATCATTTAGTTAATTGGTATACAAAAGCAGTTAAAGATGCAGGGGTTAAGGTATTTATGGAATCTGAGATGACTGCTGAAAAAATTAAAGAAAGCAAGTTCGATGTAGTTGTGGTAGCTACAGGTTCAAATCCTATAATGTTAAATCTTCCAGGATTTGATAATGGGAAGGTTGTAACAGCTGATAAAATTTTATTAAATCCAGAATCAGCAGGGCAAAAGGTAGTTGTAGTTGGAGCTGGTTTAGTTGGATGCGAAACTGCGTTATGGTTAGCTCAAAAAGGAAGAGAAGTAACAATTGTAGAGGCAAGTAAGGAAATTTTAGGAGGACCTCACAATTTACCGTTTATGAACTATGATATGCTTAAAAATTTATTAAAATATGAAAATGTTAAAATAATAACATCAACATCTATAGCAGCAGCTAATGATGAGGGAGCAATAGTTAAAAACAGTGATGGTATAGAAGAAATATTAGAGGCAGATACAGTAATAATGTCTATAGGATATAGATCAAATAAAAATTTATATGATGAGTTGAAAATGGAAATAGAAGATTTATATATATTAGGAGATGCAAAACAAGTAAAGAATATCATGTATGCTATATGGGATGCATATGAAGTAGCAAGAAGTATATAATTATAAAAGAGTTGTGTAAAATTATGTTTTTATACAACTCTTTTATTTTTATTTAGCCAATTATCCCTAGTATCGTCTATATTAAATCCACTACTTTTAAAATCTCTAAACGTTTCTTGATGAACGATAGTACTTTAAATTAACTTTAATTTTCAGTATAATATTTTAAGTAATAATAAGGTGAAAATTTAAATAAACTACTTACAAACTGGTAAATGCTATGTAAGGGAGTAATTTAGTATGAAAAAAATGATAGAATCTATAATGCTTATGTTCAAATATTGAAGGAAGAACTAGTTCCAGCAATGGGATGCACAGAACCAATTGCAATAGCTTATGGAGGAGCTAAGACTAGAGAGGTTTTAGGTGGAGTTCCTGAAAAATGTAAAATTGAGGTAAGCAGTAACATTATTAAAAATGTAAAAAGTATTATTGTACCAAATACAAATGGATTAAAGGGGATAGAAGCAGCACTGGTAGCAGGAATAGCATATTTAAATGGAGATGATAAATGATGGATTATCATAAAATATTAGGTGTAGAAAAAAATGCATCAAAAAAAGAAATAAGAGAAGCGTATGAAAAGCAAGTAGAAAAAATTAAAAAGGAAGTAGTTAATGAAAAACGACTTAATGAATTTTTGAAGTTATTTAATGAGGCATATGAAGCTTTAAATAGGTTAGAAGAAAGTCCACTAATGGATAAAAATGAAACGCTAATTATGCAGCCGCAAGAAATAGAAAAGGAATTGGAAGTTAATAATAAAAATAGAAATTCAGTTTCTAGAAATAGATCAAAAAGCAAAGTTAGAAATACTAGCACAAAAAAGAAAGACGATGGTAAAAGAGGATTTTCAGAAAATAAAGATAAGAAAAATAATAGGAATGATAATAGAGAAGAAAAACTTAGAAAACAAAAAATGGTTGAAAAAAGTCCCAAAAGTAATACTAAGCAAATATTTGATTTGTTTATGTTACCATTTAAGATATTAGCTTTACCATTAATAGCTGTATTATCAATAATAATATTATTATGTCAGATCATAAATGTAGTTTCATGGATAGCATCTAAAGTATTAATAGTTGGATCTATATCAATAGGAGCTATACACCTATATCAGGTTAATTTAGGACAAGTTATAAATTATAATATACTGATTTTGGCTACTTCAGTATTATTAGCATCATTCTTCTTACCTTATATATTAAAGTTTGTGTTGAGAATTTTTGAAAAATTAAATAATATGTTAAAAGACTTTGTTTTTTAATATTTATTTAAGATGATATATAAATTTAAGTATTAAATATAATAGGAGTATAAGGAAAACTATGAAAATCTGAATATTGGATTTTGAACTGCTCTCTGTCTACTTGACAGGGAGCAGTTCATTTTCGTGGATTTTTAGCATTTTTTATTTTTATACTTTAGATTAACCATAATATACAATTAATTTAGTTTCAATTTAATAACATAATATATATTTTATGTTATTAAATTTATATAAAAATATTAAGTATATTACATAAATATGATAAACTGATTGTATAATACTATTTATTACATAAAAACTAAAAAATTGTTATAAGGTTAGGTGACGTTATTTTGAAATTAACCAAAGAATATGTTGAATCAACTGCTTATAATGCAAGTTCATTTAATAATGCAAAAAAGCTTGTAAGCAAAAATCAAATTATAAAAACACATATTATAGGAGATAAGACTCTCATTTATGGGGAGTGTATGGGGAGTGGAAAAAAGAATTATATAGTATCAGTAGACTTTATTAATGAAAATGAACCTGTTTTCAGATGTAGCTGTCCAAGCAGACAGATTCCATGCAAACATGCAACTGCACTTTTATATCAATATTTTGAAGATAGCAGTAAGTTTGAAACAGGGGAAATTCCTGAGGATGTTTTAAGGAAAAGAGAAAAAATAGAAAAGAAGGAAGAAAAGAAAAAAGAAGAGATAATAAAGCCTAAGAAGGTTAATGTAAGTGCATTTATAAAGAAAATGAAAACACAGCTTGAAGGTTTAGAAATTGTAGATAAATTTATAAATGACACGCTTTCAGTTGGACTTGCATCTATTACATTATCACAGATAAAGATATACAACAAAGAGCTAATAAAATCTTTAAACAGTAATTATTATCTTCCAGAACATTCAGTAATAATAGGGGATATTTTAGAAAATTTAAGAATTATTAAGGAAGATAAAGATATAGAGGATGAAATATATTATGAAAAAACATTGGATTCATTAGGATATATTCAAAATCTTAATGTAAAAGCTAGAACTGTTTTAAATAAGCATATTAAAGAAAAGAAATTTATAGATGAAGAGAGTGCTGATATATTTACAAAGCTCGGTTATATATGGAAACTTAGTGAACTCAGAAATCTTGGCTTTTACAGTGAAAATGGAAAGTTATTGCAGCTTGGTTTTTATTGTGAAGAAGATGACTTAAGAAAAACCTATATTGATACAGGATTTTACATAAATCTTAGTGAAGATAAGATCTATAAGACGATGAATTACAGACCTTATCGAATAAGTAACAAAATTAAGGAAGAAGATACGATATTTGAAGTTTTTGAGGTACCTGAATTTTATATTTATCCAGGTCAGAATAATCCACGTATAAGATTTGAAGGCGGAGTTATGAGAAAAGTTTCAAAAGAAGATATAAAAGAAATAAGAAAATCTGCTAAGACAAATTATAAAGAAGCTTTAAAAGAAGTAAAGATTCAGCTTAAAAATACATTATATGATAAACATCCAATTTTCTTAATGCATTATAATGAGCTAGTTAAGTTTGGAGAGGAGTTAGCAATAAAGGATGACCATGGAGAAACAATTATGCTTAAAAATACAAAAGATACCTCAATGCCTTCAACACTTGAAAATTTAAAGTTTATGCTTGGTAGTAAAGATTTAAAAGAGAATGTAATGCTTGGTATATTTGAACATGATTTAAATACAGGAAAACTTACAATGCAGCCTATAAGTGTTGTTACAGATGATCAAATTATAAGAATATTAGGATAGTAAAAGGTGATATTATGAACGAATTATTAATACAGTTAAAACATTCCTTAGGACAAGCTGCTGTTTTGGGAACAAAGTCTTTAAGTGATGATTTCAGACTTAAGAAAATATCTGAGAAAATAAAGTTATTAAGCGGTAAAGCGCAAGTTTTTTCTAAAATATATTCAATGCTTGAAGGTCTTTTAAATGAAAGTAGTGAAAATGCTTATATTATAATGTGTGAGCTTGTGAATTTAATTAATGCAGTTTTATATACACAGGGAAATTCCCAAAGCATTGAAAAAGAAGAAAAATTTGAAATTGATGAAAATATAAAAGGAACTTCAGTCTTAAGATATTCAGAAATAAGAAATATAAAAGAAATTTTAAAAGGTGGAACTACTACAAAATGGGCTTCATTAAAAAAAGCATTTAAGGAAAATAAACTTTTTGATTACAGGCTATTAAATGATTTATTAGGCGAATTATCTAATTCATATGTATATGAGTATGATTTTAGTATTGTAACTATTCTTTCACAATATAATGAGGATATTGTACATATATTAATGGAGAAATTTGAAAAAAGTGATAAAGTTGCAAAATGCAATATTGTAAAAATAATATCTAATGTTGGAAAAGAAAAATATAATAATTTTTATAAAAAGTGTGTTCTTGAAGAGGATGCTGATAATGTAATAGCTGTAGCAATCAAAGCATTAAAAGATGATAGAAATAATGAACAATTTCTTTTGGATTTAAAATTAAAAAAGAAAGCATTAAAAGAAGCAAGAATATTAGCGCTAGCATGTATGGATACTGAAAAGGCAGATGAAGAAGTTAAAAAATATTGCTTAAAAAATATAAAATTTTTAAATGAAGTTTTAAATGAAAGACTATTTATTAAAGAAGATGAAATTATTGAACTTATTGAAGAAAGCATGACAAAGGAATTTGGAGAAAAAAATACTAAGGACTATGAGTTTTTTTATGAAATGCTTGATGCATCAAAGAATTTTAAATCCAAAAGGATTATAGAAGTCTTAAAGAAGGCTGTTGATTTTGAATTTAATTTAGGAGATTATAAGAGAAATGCAGCAGTAAACCTTTTTTATCAGGACGATGAGGCGGTATATAAATATCTTTTTGATCTTAAGAAAAAGAGTGAATTTTATATTGGAATAAGTTTTGCAGCTGCACAAAAGATATATTCAAAAGAAGAGATATTTGAAGAATTTTCAAAAATTATAAATAAGAAGTTTTCACCAAATGAATCAACTCTTTCAAATTCAATAAAAATTATGTTTAATTATTATTATATGTCAGGTTATGTTGTAGGAGCATCTGATCGTATACCTGTAAATATAATAAATTTTAAGTCGTGGGACGAAAGATGGGTATATACTGCAATGAATGATAAAAACCTTATTGATTATGCATATGAATTTGTAAGCAAAGATCTAAATGATCAAGAAAAAAGCAGGGTAAAAAAGTTCTGTTTAAATTATATTGAAAATATGAAAAATGAACCTGAATCAAAAGGCAAGAAAGTATATTATCTTGACACAAACCATAGTAAAAATATATGTGATGGAAACAGAATAAGAAGTATAATGACAATATTATTTAAAATTGGAGCCAAAGAAGAAGCCATGAATAATGTTTTATATTTTTCAAAATATTTCAGATATTTAACACCTGCTTATCAAGTATATATGAATGCTGATGATATTACATTTTTAGAAAATCTTAAAAATGAAGTATCAGAATATGTACTTTATGATGATGCTGTATTAAAGAGAATTGATTATCTTATAGACATTTTAGCTTTAGGTAGATAAACATATTTGTTTTAGTGGAATTATAAATAACATTTGAAAAATTAAATGATAAAAATTAGAAGCGGGAAGGATAAATGTAGAATGAAAAAGAAAAAAGATATATTAAGACATCCAGCAGAAGTTCTTTATAAAAAAGAAATTGATATTTTAAAGAAAAGTGATAAAAATTCAATACCATCAGGATGGCAAATGTCTCCTAAAGCAGTTCTTACATATATTATAGGCGGTGAAGTTGATGGCAAGAAAATAACTCCTAAATATATAGGAAACAAGAGGCTTGTTGAAATATGTATTGCAACACTTCTTACAGATAGAGCACTTTTATTAGTTGGTGAACCAGGAACTGCAAAATCATGGCTTTCAGAACATTTGACTGCTGCTATTTATGGAAATTCCACAAAAGTTGTACAAGGCACAGCAGGTACAACAGAAGAACAGATTCGTTATTCATGGAATTATGCAATGCTTCTTGCTAATGGTCCAACTTCAGAAGCTCTTATAAAAAGTCCAGTTTATAGTGCAATGGAAGAAGGGGGAATAGCGCGTATTGAAGAAATTTCGAGATGTCCATCTGAAGTTCAGGATGCACTTATATCACTTCTTTCAGAAAAGAGGATTTCAGTTCCTGAACTTGGAGAAGAAGTTCCAGCAACAAGAGGTTTCTCTATTATTGCTACAGCTAATACAAGAGATAAAGGTGTAAATGAAATGTCAGCAGCACTTAAAAGAAGATTTAATATAGTTGTTCTTCCAGCTCCTGATGATATGCAGACAGAAGTTAATATTGTAACAAAAAGGGTTTCACAACTTTCAGAAAATCTTCAACTTAATTCACCACTTCCATCAGAAAAAATCATAGAAAAGGTAGTTACTATATTTAGAGAATTAAGAAATGGTGTAACAATTGATGGAAAACAAAAAATAAAGCCTGTTTCAGGTGTATTATCTACAGCAGAAGCTATTTCACTTCTTGCAAATAGTATGGCACTTGCAGCCGGATTTGGAAATGGTGATATAAGCGATTATGATCTTGCTTCTTCACTTCAGGGGGCAGTTATAAAAGATGATGAAAAAGATGTTCTGGCATGGAAGGAATATCTAAACAATATATTGAAAAAAAGAGGACAAGAGTGGCGTGAGCTTTATACAGCATGCAATGAGATGAATTCTTAGACTATTAATTGAAAAAAGTTTTAAGGAAAGTGAGAAAAAAGTATGAGTGGAAGCAATAAAGAAGTAAATATCCATGAAAAAAATTATGCAGCCAGCTTCTTCCCTGTAAGACATCTTTCCCCTAATGGAGCATATGCTTTAAAAAAATACTTAGATAAGATAAATCCCGATATTGTACTTGTAGAAGGGCCAAGTGATGCCAATAATGAACTTGATAATATAGTAAATAGACATGTTGTGCCTCCAATTGCAATATTGGCTTATACGGATGAAATGCCTGTTAAAACAATTCTTTATCCTCTTGCATCATATTCACCAGAGTATGTTGCAATAAAATGGGCAAAATCTAATAACAAGGAAGTACGTTTTATTGATTTGCCATCAGATGTGTTTTTGGCAATGGAAAATATGCTTTGTGAAGACGAAGAAAATACAGAAAGATCTGATGATTCCAATATAAAAAAGGATCTGGAACTTAATGATAAACAGATCAGTAATGAAGATGAAATTTATACAGATATATATGAAACATTATATAGATCATGTGATGAATTTGACTATGATGCATTCTGGGAAAGGAACTTTGAACATCTTGACTATAATTATTATAGACAGGCCATGATGGAATTTGGAAGCAATTTAAGGCAGATACAGGAAAGCAGACAAAAAGATGATGCGAGAAATATTTTAAGAGAAGCTTTTATGAAAAGTGAAATTGAAAGGGCTGTAAAAGACGGTTACAGAGAAAATAAAATGGTAATAGTCACTGGTGCATATCATACATTAAGCCTTATGAGTGAAAAGACTTTACCACTTAGTGAAGAAGAAATAAAAAAACTTCCTAGAAAATCTTCAAAGCTTACTCTTATGCCTTATTCATATTACAGGTTAAGTGATAGAAGTGGCTATGGGGCAGGAAATAAGGCACCAAATTATTTTGAAATGATGTGGAAATTATTAAATGAAAATAAACTTGATGAACTTCCACAAAGATATCTTACTGTAATAGTAAGAAGTATGAGAAAAGAAGGTCATATAAAGTCATCAGCAGAAGTTATAGAAGCCGTAAGACTTGCAAAAGCACTTTCAAATATGCATGGAGGGAATATTCCTATTCTTCAGGACTTAAGGGACGGGGCAAAAACATGTCTTGGAGAAGGAACGTTCAGTAAAATTGTGACAGCAGCTGCTGAAGTTGAAATAGGTACTAAAATAGGGCATCTTCCAGAAGGAATGTGTAATACATCTTTGCAAAATAATTTTAATTTTATGATAAAGGATTTAAAGCTTACTTCATATAAAACTTTAGTTGCTACTGATGTAACTTTGGATTTGAGGGAAAACCGAAGAGTAAAAAGTGAGAAATCAGCTTTTATGGATTTAAATCGTTCATCATTTTTACATCAGCTTGAGGTATTAAATATTTCTTTTGGTAAAATTCAGAGAAGATTAAATGGAGATAATAACTGGAAGGAAGCATGGACATTAGCATGGAGGCCTGAAACTGAAATTGAAATAGTTGAAGCATCACTAATGGGGGATACAATAGAGATAGCAGCAGCGTATGTACTGAAAGATAGGCTTGATAAAGCAAGTAAGATAAAAGAAGTTTCAGAGATGATTTCAAAATGTTATGAGTGTGGTATGGATAAAATGGCATCATATTCAATTAATATACTTCAGAAACTTGCAGTGGATATAAATGCTTTAGATGAAATTTCAGAAGTTGCATTTAATTTATCATATATAATTAGATTTGGAACAATAAGAAAGATAGACACAGAAATATTAAAGCCAATTTTATCAGAACTGTTTTTAAGGGCAGCGCTTATAATGGTTGAATGTTCAAACTGTGATGATGCTGCAGCAAAATTATTAAGCAAATCAATTGAACAGCTTGATGTAATAGCACAATACCATGAGGATGTAGTTAATACTGAAATTTATATAAGAGAACTCATAGAGCTTTCAAACAGAGATGACAGAAATTCAAAACTTTCAGGAATAGCATGTTCAATTCTTATAGAAAGAGGACTTATTGATAAGGAAATGCTTAGCAGTGAAATTGGAAGAAGACTTCTTCCAGGAATTCCACCAGATATAGGAGCAGGATGGTTTGAAGGGCTGGCATGTAGAAACAGATATGTTATTTTAGGAAATCTCACTATATGGGAAAAGCTTGATGAATATATTATGAATCTTGATAAGGAAGAATTCAAAAGTGCAGTAGTATTTCTTCACAGAACATTCAGTACCTTTAATGGAAAAGAAAAATATATGGTAGCAGAAAATCTTGCAAACTTATGGGGAATAAGTGCAGATGATTTAAGTGAATATTTAAATGAAGAATTATCAGAAGATGAAGAAAAAATATTAGAAGATCTTGATAATTTCAATTTTGATGATTTTTAGGGGGTAGAATGTTTGGAGAAAACTGAAAATATAAAAAAGTGGAGAATGGTTCTTGGAAAAGAAAGTGAGGAATCATTTAAAAGCATAGTTGGAGATAAAGGAATTATAGCACTTGATAAAGAAGAACTCCTAATGGCTAATGCATTAGATGCCATTTATGACAACAGCAATCATGAACTTGAGAAATATGGCGGTGCAGGTAACGGGTTTTCTGCTCCTAAGATTTCAAAATGGCTTGGAGACATAAGAAAAATATTTGACAAGGATATAGTTAAGGTAATTCAAAATGATGCAATAGAAAGAAAAGGAATGAAACAACTTTTGCTTGAACCAGAAGTATTAAATGGAATGGCACCAGATATAAATCTTGCTTGCACATTATTAACACTCAAAAACCAGGTTCCAGAACGTTCAAAAGAAAGTGTACGTCAGTATATACAAAATATTGTAGAGGATATAAATAAAAGAATAAATAATGATGTGCAGAAAGCAGTTCTTGCAGCACTAAACAAAAAGAATCATGTTTCAAGAGGAACAGCATCAAGTCTTGATTTTAACTATACAATAAGAAGGAATTTAAAAAATTTCAATAAAGATTTAAATAAAATAATACCTGAAAAAATGTATTTTTTTGAGCATATGAATAAAGCAAATGGATGGAATATAATACTTGATATTGATCAGAGTGGATCAATGGGAGAATCAATTTTATATTCAACAGTAATGGGATGTATTCTTGCAAAAATGTCATCTGTAAGTACAAGGGTTGTTGCATTTGATACAAGTATTGTTGACCTTACTGAAAAATATGATGATCCTGTTGATATGCTTTTTGGAATACAGCTTGGTGGAGGTACTGATATACATAAATCAGTAGTTTATTGTGAGCAGTTTATAAGAGATCCAAAGAAAACACTTTTATTTCTCATATCAGATCTTGAAGAGTGGGGTAATCAGGGTGCACTAATAAATAAGATAAAATATCTTAAAGAAAGTGGAGTAACTGTTGTGTGTCTTCTTGCAATAAGTGATAATGGAGAACCATATTACAATAAGGATCTTGCAAATAAGTTTGCTAAGTTTGGAGTACCGAGTTTTGCATGTTCACCCAATTTTCTTCCAGAATTACTTGAAAAAGCATTAAAGGGTGAAGAGATAAGGATAGATAAAAAATAATTTTATGTTGGAACATTTTAATTTCTTGTAAGCAAGTTATATATATTAAGGTAATTAAATAAAAGCAGCAGATAGTTTTGATTTGACATGAAACTATCTGCTGTTTGAGGTTGTACAGGAATTTACAATAAATAAGTTATGAAATAATGTAATCTTCACAAATATTAAAAGATAAAGGACACATAAGTAAATCTTCTATTTTACTTCCATCATTAAGAGCTTTGTTTATAGCGTTAAATGAAGCACTGCAGGTTACAATATTTCTAAATTCATCATTATTAAAACAACCTCTTCTTATTTGATTATCAATAGTTTGATATATCCAGTTATAAGAAGTAAGCTGATCTTTAAATAAAGTAACATTTTCGATGCTACTACATAGTGTCATATTCTCAGCATATTGTACTTCAGGAAAGATAAATTTACAGAATATCTCTGGAATAAAGTTAAATAAGTCACATGCTAAAGATGGATCATTACACATTTTTATGAACTGATAATATAAATTTTCATATTTTTCGTTTGTATCACATAATTTAAACAAATCTAATGCTTTTAGTGTATTGTGAATGACTTGTTCTTTGCTGAATTTGTATTGAGTGTAGGTTTCCTTAGCTTGTATCAAAACAAAGAATTGCTTTTCTGAATATAAAGTAGTTTCTACATCCCATTCTTCTGCAATTTTATTTAATATTTTAGTAATGTTGTTACTTACTATTCCATTTATTCGACATTCACAGTTAACTGAATTAGCAGTTTTGCTAAGATATATTTTTACCCAGTATACTGGTTTGATGCCTAATCTATTTTTTATTTCATTATTAATAACTTCCCAATAATCTATAGGATTTTGTTGAACTTTCTTTTTACCTTGAGATGATATGCAGCTTTTATATAGTTTGAATTTACTTATCTTTTTGTTAAATTTACTTTCAAAGTCTTGTCCATATTCATCCTTTAAAGCATGTGTTATACCACATAAAGCAGAAAAACAGAAGCTGGCAGTTGCCTGTTGTAATGCTATATCTGTAGTATTTCCAACACCTGCTGATGATTCAACAAACTCTTCATTAAATAAATTATGTTTTAACACAAATATAACTTGTGCCATATTTTCAGTAGCTTGAGGAACATGTACTTCTATTTTTAACTTTATATCTGTTATAAATAATGAATTAGATTCTAGTACACTATTTTCAACAGAATTAATCAGTATATTAAGTACTTTTTCTTCATTTGTTAAATCAGAATTATTTAAAGCATTTTCATTTTCTTGAGTATTATAAAAATTATTTGAATCCATATGATTTTTGTCTTTTTTTCCTTTGAATAAGTTGCGTATAAAACCCATTAAATAATCTCCTTTTGTATTTAGTTACAATTTCAATAATATATTTACAGATACTTATTATTCCAATAAAAGTATAAAATAACTTATATGGATTAGTCAACTTAAATAGTAATATCAAAGGATTTAATATTACTATTTAAGAAAATTGAAAAAATCTATTTTCTATGGATATTATTATCGTTGAAATAACTAATACTAATATTGCTTTTTTTTAACTCTATTTAATGCTATGATCTTCATTAGTTCCTTTTAAACAATGCTATAAACGATTTTGTAATTGAGCTTATCATATATATGTAATTATGATAGTAATGTAAAAAAGACAAGGATATAGAAGGAGGAAATAAGATGTTTAATAAATTAACAGATAGAGTTTATTATATGGATTTTGAACAAGAAGGGGATAGACCAGTTTTAGGATTAGTAGTAGGAGATTCGTATTCATTAGTGATTGATGGTGGTAACTCAAAAGATCATGCAGAAAAGTTTTTGAATTATGTACAGGAATTAGATATACCAAAGGTTAAATATTTAGTTTTAACTCACTGGCATTGGGATCATGTTTTGGGAATGAAAACTATGAATTTAATTAATATAGTACATAAAAAGTCTAATGAAAAATTAGAATGGATGAAAGGATTAGAATGGACTGATAAGGCTATTAGGGAGAGAGTAGAAAATGGACAAGAAATAGAATTTTGTGAACAACATATAAAAATAGAGCATCCAAATAATGATAGAAATATAGAAGTAGCAAATGCAGATATTATATTTGATGGAAACATAGGGATAGATTTAGGGGGAGTAACAGTAATGGTAGAATATATAAATGCTGACCATTCAAAAGATTGCTGCTTAGTAAATGTAGTAGAAGAAAAGGTAACATTTATGGGAGATGCGATGTATTTAGATATGTATAATGGGCCATGGAGTTATTCAAGAGAAAAGCTATATCCACTTTTAGATAAGCTTATTTCTTATGGATCGAAATATTATATACCATCTCATCATTCTAAATATACCAATGAAGAGTTTAAGGTTTTCATAAGATATATAAAGGAAATCGGAGATTTGGTAGGGGAATCTACTGATTTAGAAAAGACTATATCAAAAATAAATAAGGTTAGAGATGAAGAACTATCAGAATGTAATATGGAAGATATAAATGTATTTATAGAAGGAAATAAGAAAACTGGTGAAGTTAAGGAAAAACCTACAGCGGATTTATATTAAAGAAAATTATAAAGATAGAAAATAATTATTTAATAGGATTAGTGAATATCATGTAATAGACCAGTAGTATAAACAAATAAAGTAGAATTGTAGCCACCAGTGAATTTATCTATATTCAATGGTGGTTTTTCATTTAAAATGAAATCTAAATTTGTTGAATCGTGGGAAATAATACCGTTGCATTTAGAAAATTCTCTGTTATAATAAATTTATAATTTAATGATATCCATATAATTTTTGCAATTGGGCAAAGAGTTTCTACAAGAAGCCGTAAACTTCTTAGCTATGGGTTAATCCGTTTTTGCTATACAATATTCTATATAAAATTAGAAGCTGTAGCTACCATTGGATTTACCTATATCCAATGGTAGCTTTTTTATATTTATTTTTAGGAGGAGAGTATGAATAATAAAGGAATTCTCGAAAAATTATTTAAGTTAAAGGAAAATGGCACAACAACTAAAACAGAAATTTTAGCTGGAATAACAAGTTTTATAACTATAGCCTACGCCATATTAGTTATTCCAAATATTCTTAAGGAAGCTGGTATGAATTCTCAAGGAGCCTTAGGAGATGCAGCTAATAATTTAAGTATAATAAATGACCCTGTAGTAGGTGCTATATTTACAGCTACTTGTGTTATTTTTACAATAACTACATTATTTATGGGGTTATATTCTAACCTTCCATATGTGCTAGGACCAGGTATGGGACTTGTAGCGTTCTTCACTTATGGAGTATGTTTAACCATGGGATTTACCTGGCAACAAGCGGTGGCAGCTGTATTTATATCAGGTATTGTATTCATAATATGTACAGTAACATCTTTAAGACAGTTAATAGTAAATTCCTTGCCTCAAAATTTAAAAATCGCAATGACTTCCGGTATAGGACTATTCATAGCTTTAATAGGACTTAAAAATGGGGGAATAGTAATAGCAAATCCAGGAACTTTAATGCAATTTGGAGACTTTACTCAAAAGGGAATTTTACTTACTATTATAGGAATTTTCATAATGGTAATTTTAATGGTAAAAAATATTAAGGGGTATATGATTATAGGCATAGCTGCAACTACCCTTATTGGAATTCCTATGGGTATAACAAATTTAGCTAATGTAAAAATATTCTCACTTCCTCCATCTTTGGCACCAACATTTATGAAGATGGACTTTAGTGGTCTTGTATCTCATAATGGGGCTGGGGCTGTAGGAGCAATAACAGCTGTGGTAATGGTTATTTTAACATTTTCATTAGTGGATATGTTTGATACTATAGGAACTTTGGTAGGTACTTCGCAGAAGGCAAATATGATAGATGAAAATGGAACACCTAAAAATATGAATAAAGCTCTTATAGTAGATTCCTTTTCAACCACTCTTAGTGCATGTTTTGGACTTCCTACTATCTCAGTGTATATTGAATCAACTGCTGGAATTGCAGAGGGAGGGAGGTCAGGTTTAACAGCTGTAGTGGTAAGTATATTTACAGCTTTAACTTTATTCTTTTCTGGTTTAGTTGGGATAATACCTGCACAAGCTACTGCACCAGTTTTAATTCTTATAGGTATTTTAATGATTCAAACAATAACAAAGGTTGATTTTTCAACACTAGATGAAGCTATACCAGCTTTCTTTACTATAGTTATGATGCCTTTTAGTTACTCAATAGCTAATGGAATAGCTTGGGGTATAATTACTTATCCAATAGTTAAGTTGGTTGCAGGTAAAAGAAAAGAGGTTCATCCTCTTATGTATATCTTAGCAGCACTATTTGTTTTAAGATATATTTTAATACCACAATAGAAAAATTGTTATAAAAGAATCAAGTAGAAATAAATTGGTACATATAGAATATATACTTATAAAAAAGTGTCTTTAGTCAAAGTTATTTATTATATAAAATGTTTATCATTTTATATAAATTAGGTATAATATTAAATGAGAGATAAAAACACAGTTCTGTTGGTAGTCAGAACCTATATAAATATATAGCAGTAACCTGCCCTCCTGGGTTGTCCATTCTCTTGAGAATTTTTTATTTTCAGGAGGAGAAATTTATGTTAACATCAGTTAAACTAACAGTTTTTTTCAACGAACCTTTTTGGATAGGAATTTTTGAAATTCAAGAAGGGGAATACTACAAAGTTAGTAAAATAATTTTTGGTGCAGAACCAAAGGATGCAGAAGTTTTTGAATTTGTATTAAACAATTATTACAAATTGAGTTTTATTAAACAGGAATTTGAAGAGAAAAAGTTTTTAATAAAGCGTGTGAATCCTAAGAGGGAACAACGACTAATAAAAAAACAGTTAGAAAACAAGGGGATTGGAACGAAAGCACAAATAGCCTTAAAAAAGCAACATGAAGCTAATAAGATAGAAGGTAGGAAGAGAAGCAAAGAAAAAAAGGAAGCAGAAGAAAGAAAACAGTATAAAATGAAGAAAGATAAACGCAAAGAAAAACATAAGGGACATTAGTCATTTAATAAGAGGATATTATATGGAAGAACAATATTATGAAAATATATTAAATATTAAAACAGCTGGAAAACAAGATTTAGAAGAGGCAACTATACATTATAATAGATATGAACCAACAGCCTATGAAGCTTTAAATAAATTATGTGAAGAATATAAATTAAATAATACGGATTCAGTAGTTGATTTCGGATGTGGAAAAGGCAGGCTTAATTTTTACTTAAATTATTTATTCAAATGTGAAGTTACTGGAATTGAAATGAGTAAATATTTTTATAAACAAGCTTTAAATAATAAAAAATGTTATTTAGAAAAGCATAACGGTGACGAAGGTAAGATTAAATTTGTTTGTACATTAGCAGAAAAATATCAGATTCAACCAGAAGATAATAAGTTTTATTTTTTTAATCCCTTTTCAATAGAAATTTTTATGAAGGTAATAGATAATATTATAGGTTCAGTATATAAAAATAAAAGAAATATAGAAATTATACTTTTTTATCCTTCAAATGATTATATATTTTTCTTAGAACAATATGCATTTTTTATGATAAAGAAAGAAATAAGATTAGATAATTTTAAAAATGATAGTAGAGATAGATTTTTAATATATAAGTTATCATATATATAAATATCTTTTAGAAAAAATATAGAACTAATTAAATTAATAATAGGTAGATTTATTTTACATAAATCTACCTATTATTGTATTTAGAATGCCAATAGTTATATTTGTGATTTCGGAGAGATCTTAGTGAGGATTAGAAAAAATAATATAGCATAAGTTGATAATGTCTAAAAACAATCTTTAATGATTTTATATTTGTTGTCAATTTATAATAAATTATGTATTGAGTTTTTAACAAATATTAGCACTTTCCAATTTAATTTATTAAAATGATAAATTAAATAACGTATAATAAGTGGAAATCAGGGGACTAAGAAAGAAAAAAGTTATCAAAATGAGAAAAAAGTTATCAAAGTGATAATTATTTAATTTTTTTTTGTATATAAAATGAATTTAATTATTATAAGCTTAAGTAATGGGTAAAAATAGTAAATTTAATTGGCATAAGTATTGCGTAATAATATTTATAAAAATCATTGTAAACGTATAACAAGGCTTTAGTACAAGGGGGAGTTTTTTTATGGGATTAAATGAGAAGTCTTTACTTTTTCAATTTGAAGGTAGACCAAATTTAAAAGAAATAGTTCCGTTAGGATTACAACATGTTGTAGCTATGATTATTGGGTGCGTTACTCCAGCTATAATAGTAGCAGGTGTATGTGGATTAAGCCCAGAAGATAAAATTCTACTTGTTCAATCATCATTATTTTTTGCAGGGATAGCAACTTTAATTCAACTTTTCCCTATATTTAGAGTAATTGGTTCTAAATTGCCTATAATTGTAGGAACAAGTTTTGCTTATGTACCAACATTAATAGCCATAGCTGATGAATTTAATATTGCAACAATTTTGGGAGCACAAGTAATTGGAGGAATAGTAGCTGTTATTTTTGGAATATTTGTTAAAAAGTTAATTAAATTATTTCCATTAATAGTAACAGGAACTGTTATATTCTCAATAGGTTTATCATTATATTCAGTTGCTATTAGATATATAGCTGGTGGATCTGGAAGTTCAACTTTTGGTTCACCTAAAAACTGGGGGATTGCACTTATAACTTTATGTGTAGTAATATTTTTAAATTATTTTACTAAAGGATCATTAAAGCTTGCATCTATATTAGTAGGAATTATTGTAGGTTATATTGTTGCTTTATGTTTTGGAATGGTTTCTTTTACAGATGTTCAAACAGCAGGGTGGATGCAAATACCTAAATTTATGCATTTTGGAATGAGCTTTAATGCTACAGCAATTATATCTATGGTTATAATGCATATTGTAAATTCTGTTCAAGCAATAGGTGATTTTTCAGCTACTACTGGGGGAGGAATGAATAGAGTTCCTACAGACAAAGAGCTTTCAGGTGGAATAATTGGTAATGGTATTAGTAGCATTGTTGGTGCATTTTTTGGCGGTATGCCTACTGCAACATTTAGTCAAAATGTTGGCATAGTAACCATGAACAAAGTTATAAATAGAAGCGTATTTGTATTTGCTTCAATAGTTATTATAATATCAGGAATAGTACCTAAATTTGCATCAATATTAACAAGTATTCCACAGTGTGTACTTGGAGGAGCTACACTATCAGTATTTGCAACTATTACAATGACTGGAATTAAGATGATTTCATCAATTAAACTTACAGCTAGAAATACTGCTATTGTAGGCTTATCAATTGCTTTAGGTGTAGGAATAGTTCAAGTTCCAGATGCATTAGCTTTATTCCCAGCTTGGTTTATATCAATTTTTGGGAAATCTTCAATAGTTGTAACTACATTAGTAGCTATAGCCTTAAATTTAATTTTACCAAAAGATGAGACAGACGTAATAAGCATTAATAAATAATAGAATATAAATAAAAAATTATAACGATAGCGAGAAAGAGCTAATGGAGCATATAGATATCTCGTCTCTACCATAAAATCCACAATAAATTAGTATTGTGGATTTTTGTATTAATCTTTGTAATTAGCAAGTATTAAGTTTAAGTCAAAAATTATATCATAACATATATTAATAGTTTCATATTATATTTAATATAAAAACACAGTGATTTTATATTTTGTTCAAGTATAGTATGAAAAAATCAAAGCAATTTATGAATACAGTTATAAGAATAAGAAAATTATGTGAAAAATATCAATCCTTATTATGGATTATATGATATAATTTTCCTAAAGGTAATGCTTTTTATTATTTAAATGTAAGGCTCTGTTTTAAATGCGTGTTGATATATGTAATAGGTAAAGTGGCATTTTACTCAGCCCACTTTGCTAAAACATAGCCAAATATAAAAAAATAAAAGGATGGAATTTAACAAAAATGGGGGTCGAGAATTATATGGATAAGTATAAAGTCATTGATATTAAGAAAAGTGTTTTTGAAGATAATGATAGACAAGCAGATTTGCTTAGAGAAGAATTAAAAAAAAGTAAAACTTTTTTATTAAATTTAATGTCCTCACCAGGTTCTGGCAAAACAACAACTGTTTTAAGAACTATTGAAGCTTTGAAAGATGAAATGAGAATAGGAATTTTAGAAGCAGATATTGATTCAGATGTAGATGCAAGTACTGTGTCTAAAACTGGTACTAAAGTAATACAATTGCATACAGGTGGTATGTGCCATTTGGATGCAGATATGACAAAACAAGGTCTATATGGACTAGGAACAGAAGAAATTGATTTTGCAATATTAGAAAATGTAGGAAATTTGGTATGCCCAGCAGAATTTGATACTGGTGCATCAAAAAATGCAATGATTTTAAGTGTACCAGAGGGGGATGATAAGCCTCTAAAATATCCTTTAATGTTTTCTATTGTTGATGTTTTATTAATAAATAAGATAGATGCAATAGATTATTTTGATTTTAATTTAGAAGCAGTTAAAGAGTATGCTACAAGATTGAACCCAAATATTAAGATAATTCCTATTTCTGCTAAAACTGGAGAAGGAATTGATACATGGACTGAATGGATACGTACTGGAGTTAAGACTTGGAACGAAAAATAATGTGATATAAATTTTAAGCTATATTTTAAAACCATGTTGATATTGTAGTATAAAGCTCATGGACAGAGGAATTTACTTTAAGAATACTAAAATATCAACAGGCGCTTAAAGCATAGCAAATTTTAAATGGGGGAATAGATATGGTAAAACAAAAAGTATTGGATTTTGCTAATCATATAAGTATGAAAAAAAGAGGTTCAAAAGCTGCAATTACACCAGAAGACCCAGAATATAAAATTTTAGAACCAGTTGTTACGGATGAAATGGCAGAAGTAGGACTTTGTCTTGAATTACGTAAAAAGAAGAGTGCTGAAGAAGTGGCTGCTTTGTGTGGTAAATCTGTAGAAGAAACAGCAAAGCTATTATTAGATTTAGCTTTTGCAGGTGCTTGCTTTGTAAATGAAATAGATGGGGTTGATAAATTTTGGTTTGATCTTTGGGTTCCAGGGCAAATGGAAATGATAGTTAACCACCCTAGTAGGGAAAGTATTGAAAATTATAAGCAAATTGCAGAGGCTTTTGAAGGGTATGGAAGAAAAAAAGCTTATATAACAGCAGGTGTTTTTTCAGTAGGAACAGGTCCTATGCGTGTTATTCCTATAGAAACAGCTATTCAAGGTGAGACTAGAAGAGCATCATATGAAGAAATTTCTAAATATCTTAATGAAAACACTGTTTTCTCTGTTTCAGATTGTTCTTGTCGTACATCAAGAGAAGCTATGGGAGAAGGATGCGGTCATTTAAAGGAAGATATGTGTATTCAACTTGGACATGCTGCGGAATATTATATACGCACAGGAAGAGGTAGAAAAATTACTCGTGAAGAAGCTTTTGAGATTATTAAAAGAGCTGAAGAAAACGGTTTAATGCATCAAATACCAAATGCAGATGGCCCAGGGCATACTCATGCTATATGTAACTGTTGTGGATGTTCATGTTACGCTACAAGAATTGCTGGAATGTTCCAAAATAATGATATGGTGCGTTCAAATTATGTTTCGAGAATAGATAAAGATAAATGTGTTGCTTGTGGAGAATGCGTTCAAGTTTGCCCAGTTAATGCATTGAAATTGGGTCAAAAATTATGTACTAAAACACCGATTGTTGAGAAGAAGAGAGAAGATTTTGCTCACAATACAGAGTGGGGTGATGACAAATGGAATGTTGATTATCGTATCAATAGAGAAAATGTTGTTGAGACTGGTACAAGTCCATGTAAAACAAATTGTCCAGCTCATATTTCTGTTCAAGGTTATATTAAGTTAGCGTCTCAAGGTAGATATAAAGAAGCACTTGAACTTATAAAACATGAAAATCCATTTCCAGCAGTATGTGGACGTATTTGCCCAAGAAAATGTGAATCTGATTGTACTAGAGGAGATATTGATGAGCCAGTTGCTATTGATGAAATTAAGAAATTTATTGCTGAACAAGATTTAAATATGGAAAATCGTTATGTGCCAAAATTAAGACATGAATATGGTAATAAAATTGCTATTGTTGGCGCTGGTCCGTCGGGTCTATCTTGTGCTTTTTACTTAGCACTTGATGGTTACAAGGTAACTGTATTTGAAAAGCAAAAAGCGCTTGGTGGTATGTTGACACTTGGAATTCCATCTTATAGATTAGAAAAAGATGTTATAAATGCAGAAATTGAAATTTTGAGAGAATTGGGAGTGGAATTTAAAGTTGGTGTTGAAGTTGGTAAAGATGTAAGTCTTAAATATTTAAGAGACCAAGGATACGAGGCATTCTATCTTGCAATCGGTGCTCAGACAGGTAGAAAACTTGGTGTTGAGGGCGAAGATTCAGAAGGTGTTATTACAGGTGTTGATTTTTTACGTAATGTAAATCTAGGCAATGAAGTAAAACTTGAAGGAAATGTAGTTGTAATTGGTGGTGGAAATGTTGCAATTGACGTTGCAAGGACAGCTACAAGAGTTGGTGCTTCAAAAGTTAATATGTTCTGTCTAGAAAGTAGAAAAGAAATGCCGGCACTTGATGAAGAAATTGAAGAAGCAATGGAAGAAGATATCGAGGTTAACAATTCTTGGGGTCCAAAAAGAATTATTAAAGAAAATGGAAAAGTTATAGGAATAGAATTCAAAAAATGTCTTTCAGTTTTCGATAAGAGTGGAAAATTTAGTCCTGTATTTGATGAAAATGAAACAAAGATTGTTAACACAAATCATGTTCTGATTTCAGTAGGTCAAGGAATAGATTGGGGCAATTTGCTAGAAAATAGTAAAGTAGAATTAAATCCAAACAGGACAATTAAAGCAGATTCATTTACTTTACAAACAAAAGAACCAGATGTATTTGCAGGTGGAGATGCTTTGACTGGCCCTAAATTTGCTATAGATGCTATTGCTTTAGGTAAAGAAGGTGCAATATCAATTCACCGTTATGTTCATCCTGGACAAAGCTTAGTTTATGGACGTGATAGAAGAGTGTATCATGCATTGGATAAAGAAAACTTAACTTTAGAAGGTTATGATCATATTAAGAGACAAAAAATAGATCATATAGAAGGAGCTAAATCAAAAGAAACATTTAGAGATTTACGTCCTACATTTACAGAAGAGCAAGTGAAGAAGGAAACAGAACGTTGTCTTGGTTGTGGAGCTACAACTGTAGATGAATATCAATGTATAGGTTGTGGTGCATGTACAACTAGATGTAAATTTGATGCTATTACACTTTACAGAAAATATGATGCACAAAGCGTAACACTTAAAGAGCTTAAACCTAAAGTTATTAAAAATGTAATTAAGCGTAAATTAGTAATTAAAGCTAGAAGAATTAAAAAGAGTCTCAAAAGAAATTCTTAATTAGAAAAAAGTAAGGTGGAATAGCAAAACATTGTACAAAAAAATACAGTGGGGAACACAAAATTCCATTTAGATTTTTAATATAGGGAAGTAGAGGTGGTTTTAGTTGCATGAATTAGGAGTGGTGTTTGAAGTTGTTAAGACTGTTAAAAATTTCGCAGAAAAAAATAGATTGACCAAAATAGAAACAGTAGTGCTTCAAATTGGTGAACTTTCATCTATGATTCCAAAATATATTGAAGCTTGTTATCCAGCAGCAGTTGATGGTACCTTATTACAAAATACAAAATTAAGAATTGAGATATTACCAGGTAATGGTATGTGTAAAAAGTGTAATACAGTTTTTAATATTATTCAAAATAACGGTGAATGCTCAAACTGTGGAGATAAACACTGGGAATTATTATGCGGAAAAGAGTTTATGATTAAGGAAATCATCGCTTGTTAAAACTGCTTTACCATCTTAACATTTATGGAATTATTTATAAAACAAAGAAATGGAGAAAATAGGAATGAACAAGAAGTTAAAAAGAATTATAGCTGCATTAACTATATCTGCATTAGCAGTAGGTGGAATAGGGTGCTCTAGTAATCAAATAGATAAAGTGGAAAAATCAAATACTGAAGCTCATACAAGTGATTTTGAAGCAGTAAAATTTGTATATTCAGATGGTGCTAAGGATTATGATGTAACAGTAAAATCACCAAGACAAAAGGCAGTTACATTATCTCAATTTATGACAGAAATGTTATTAGTATTAGGTTTAGAGAATAAAATGATAGGGACAGCACTTTTAGATAATCCTATATTACCTGAATTTGAAGAAGCCTATAATAAAATACCAGTACTTAAAATTGGAGAAGGTCATTCTGTATCTAAAGAAGGATTTATGGCTACAGGTGCAGACTTTGTAAGTGGATGGGATTCATCTATAAGTGAACAAACTACAGGATCACCAGATGAACTTATATCAAAAGATATAACTCCATTTATGGCTAAGTCTTATAGAGCAGATTCTACAGTAGAAACTGTTTATGAAGATTTTGAGCTATTGGGGAAAATATTTGGAGTACAAGACAAAGCTAAAGAAGTAATAGCTAAAATGAAAAGTGATATAAAAGCTGTAACTGATAAAGTAGGAGATATAAAACAAGAAGATAGAGTAAAAATGATGGTATATGATTCTGGCGAAAATGATGCAATGGTAGTTGGATCAGGTCTTGCTAACAACTTAATAGAACTTGCAGGTGGAAATAATGTATTTTCTAAAAATGCGACTAAGCCTTATATAAATGTTTCGTGGGAAAGCATAGTTGCAGAGAATCCAGAAGTTATATTAGTAACTGATTTCATGGCAGGAAACCCAGTACAAGAGAAAATAGATTTCTTGAAAGCTCATCCTGCGCTTAAAGATGTACCTGCTATAAAAAATAATAAAATATATGTTGTAGGATTAGCTGATTTATCTCCAGGTATTAGAAATCCGAAGCTTATCGAGCAAATGTACAGATATTTTTTTGGACAAAATAAGTAATGCAGGTAGCTTTAGAAGATAAAAAAAGCCTTTCTAAAAAGAAAGGTTTTTTATTTTGGGTTATAGCTTTAACTGCAATATTAGCAGGTGCAGCAGTTGGAGCAATAGCAATAGGTAGTACATATATAGAACCTGGAGAAGTATATAAAGTACTGCTTAGTAAATTAACAAATGGTATAGTTTATAGTGATATTGGAACTATAATGACACAAAATATAATATGGGAAATAAGATTCCCTAGAGTATTACTTGGAGCTATATGTGGAGCAGGACTTGCAATTTGTGGAGTTCTTATGCAATGTGTCACTAAAAATCCAATAGCTGAACCATATATATTGGGTATATCATCAGGGGCATCTTGTGGTGCTGTTTTTGTTATAGTTTTAGGTGGTATGTCATTACTTGGAATAAATAGTATTAGAGCAGGAGCCTTTTTAGGTTCTCTTATATCAGGAATGTTAGTTTTTGCTATAGGCACTCAAATGGGAAAAGCAACATCTACAACAAGATTAGTATTATCAGGGATGGCAATATCAACAATTTTCTCGGCACTTACTAACTTAATTATATATTCAGCAGAAAATTCAAATCAAGCAAAGAGTGCTTTATTTTGGACTGTTGGTAGCTTAGGGGGAGCGAAGTGGGATGTGTTATTATTCCCATTTATTATTTTAGTTGTAGTTATGATAATAGCGTTAATGATATCTAAATCACTAGATATATTACTTCTTGGTGATGACAGTGCAATAATACTTGGAATAAATATAAAGCTTATAAAATCTATAATTTTAATATTAGCGACACTGCTTACATCATCATTAGTTTCTATAACTGGAGCAATAGGATTTATAGGACTTGTAGTGCCGCATATATGTAGAACTATAGTAGGAAGTGATCATAAAAAACTTATAATACTTTCATCATTAATAGGTGCTATATTTTTAATAACAGTAGATATTATAGCTAGAGGGCTTTTCCCACCAATAGAAATACCTATAGGAATAATAACTTCATTAGTTGGAGGTCCATTTTTCTTATACTTAATTTCTAAGAAAAACTATTCGTTTGGAGGAAAAGAGTAATGTTTAAAGTACAGGTTAGAAATTTAAGGTTTAATATAGAGAAAAAAGAAATATTAAAAGACATATCTTTTGAGATTAAAAAAGGTTCATTTGTAGGAATTATAGGTCCTAATGGTTCAGGAAAATCTACAGTACTTAAAAATATATACAGACTCTATAAACCATCAAGTGGAAGTGTATTATTAGATAATAAAGAATTAGATAAGATGAAACATAAAGATTGTGCAAAAGAAATTGCAGTTTTAGCTCAAGAAAGTAATACTCACTTTGATTTTACTGTTGAGCAAATAGTAAAGATGGGAAGATATCCATATAAATCTGTTTTTGAAGATTACTCTAAAGATGATTTACAGATGGTTCGAGAAATGCTAAAAAAGGTAGGCTTAGAAAGCTATAGTAAGAGGAGTTTTTCTCATTTATCAGGTGGAGAGAAACAAAGAACATTAATAGCAAGGGCTTTAGTTCAAAATACTAAATTTTTAATATTAGATGAACCAACAAATCATTTAGATATAGGATATCAGATACAAATTATGGACTTAGTTAAAAGTCTTAATATAACTACGTTAGCAGCTATACATGATATGAATCTAGCATCTATGTATTGTGATTATTTAATTGTAATGAAAGATGGAAGGATAAAGAATTTTGGAACAGTAGAAGAAGTGATAAATTCTGAAATGTTAAAAGACGTGTTTGGTGTAAACGCATATGTGGGAGTTAACCCTGTAAATAAAAAATTACAAGTATCATTTATGCACACACATGAACATATTAAAGGACTTGGAATAGATCATATACATGAAGATGGATTTACAGGAGTGCATACTCATTAAAGTTCAACAGATATTTTATAGAATTAGATACAATTGATTTATTTGGTGATGGATTTTAAAGGTCATGATGGCATCAAACAAGAAACCCACGATTAATTATGATATGCTTCCTTTATAGTAGACAGTTAAAATAATAAAACTGTTTTTATAAAGGGTGCAGTTCATTAAACTTAGCCGTGGGTTTTTACATTTAAATTTTATTATGTCAATTATACTGATTCTGATGTTTTGAATTTAACTTCCTCTAAATCATTATTATTTTCAGAGAAATTTAAATTAACATCATCTAAAGAAATAACTTTAGTTTTATGTTTAATTTTATAACCTATATACAATGCAAGAAATAGGGGAATTCCTATATAAGATGCAATTAAACCTTGCCAATCAATTCCATCGGGTTTTATACATGAGTAGCCTTGTCCCAACATTATGATTGTACACATTATTAAAGCTAATATAGGTCCAAATGGATATAATATAGCTTTGTATTTTAAACTTTTTAAATCCTTACCTTGGTGAATAAATGCTTTTCTAAATCTATAGTGACATATGGCTATACCTACCCAAGCTATAAATCCAGCAAGACCAGATGCAGCAACAAGCCAAACATAAACGGTACTTTCAGCAAATATACCAGTTAAAAAACAAGCTGAAGCAATTAATGTAGTTAAAAGTACAGCATTTACAGGTACTCCTTTTTTATTGGTTTTAGCAAATATTTTAGGGGCCATACCCTCTTTAGCCATGGAAAAAAGCATTCTACTTGATGCATACATGCCAGAGTTACCAGCAGATAATACAGAAGTTAATATAACTGCATTCATTAAGGAAGCTGCTCCTGCTATACCAGCTCTTTCAAATACCATTGTAAAGGGACTTGTATCAAGTCCTGCACTAGTAAATGGTATTATAGCACCTAAGACAATTATTGTTCCTAAGTAAAATATTAATATTCTCCAAAATATTGAATGTATAGCTTTGGGTATAGTTTTTTCAGGATTTTCACTTTCACCAGCAGCAACTCCTATAAGTTCAGTTCCTTGAAAAGAAAAACCTGCAATTAAGAATATAGAAAATATAGACTTAATACCTCCATGAAATGGACCATCAGCTATAGTATAGTTATGAAATCCTATTTCATTTCCACCCATTATACCTAAAATCATTAAAACACCTATTACTAAAAATATAAGAACTGTAACTACTTTAACTCCAGCAAACCAAAATTCTGATTCACCATATGCTTTTGATGATAAAATGTTTAAACCTACTATTATTGTTAAAAATAATATACTCCAGAATAATGCATTTACATTTGGAAACCAATACTTCATAATTAAAGAACCGGCAACCATTTCTGCTGCTATTGTTATAGCCCAGTTGTACCAATAGTTCCATCCAAGGGCAAATCCAAGTGCTGGATCAATAAATTTATTAGCATAGGAACTAAAAGAGCCAGCAATTGGCATATAAGTTGCCATTTCTCCCAAGCTAGTTATTAAAAAGTATACCATGATGCCAACTAATCCATAAGCTACCAATGCACCGCCGGGTCCAGCTACATGTAAGGTATCACCCATTGCAAGAAATATACCAGTACCAATAGAACCACCTATTGCTATCATGTTTAAGTGTCTTGCTTTTAAACTTCTTTTTAATTCATTTTTTTCTTCACTCATTTTTTTATCCTCCTTATGGTTTAAATTTCCATAAGTAAGTAACTAAGATAATATAAAGATTTAGGCACATGAAAAAATAATAGACCAATGCCGCACCATTATTCCTGCACTGCGTTTGGAAAGGGTGCATGGCTAAAAAATCGACGTTTCCACAGTGGCCTTGGCGATTTTTTTATGTGCTTTAAACAATAAAAAATGCCATGAGCATATACTCATGACATAAATACGAAAGTTGTATATTTAAATAAATATTACAATATCGTAAATTTCCATTGAAAATAGCTCTCCACAAAATAATTTGTGACAGTCTTATATATATTTTACATAAGACCAGTAAATAGCATGAAAGCAATCAACTATTTACTTCGGCGAAAGTTCCTTTCGTATTACTTCATTGAGCTTACCTCCATAATACTACTATTAAATTTCGCGCCTCTATCTAAGTTATTTACTTTTTAATTCATACATAATTATGGCGTAAAATTATAAATAAGTCAATAAAAAATAATGTATTTACATTATATAATAATATTGAGAGATTTTTCTTCTTAGTTATATGAATTCTATGTGGTGCAATTTAGTTATTAGAGTTGATACATAAAAATAATGTAATATGGAAAAAGTATTGTTGTTGTAATTGAAATAAAACAACAGTTTAGAAAATATGAAAGAAAATATTTAACAAATTTAAAATAAGGAGGAAAAAAATGAAGTCAAGCGTAAAATCAACAAAAAAATTAACCTTGGTACCTTTGATATTAATGATTTTTACATCTGTTTATGGATTTAACAATATTCCAAGATCATTTTACAAGATGGGTTATGCAGCTATTCCTTGGTACATTTTTTCAGGAATAACCTTTTTTGTTCCGTTTGCATTAATGGTAGCTGAATTTGGTTCTGCTTTTAAGGATGAAAAAGGTGGAATCTATTCATGGATGAAGAAATCCATTGGACCAAGATTCGCATTCATAGGAACATTTATGTGGTATTTTTCTTATGTAACTTGGATGGTTAACGTTGCATCTGGTATGTGGATTCCAGTATCAAATGCTATATTCGGAAAAGATACAACACAAAGCTGGGCTTTATTTGGTATTCAAGGACCACAAGTTTTGGGAGTTTTAGGAATTATATGGATACTAGTAGTAACTTATACATCAACCAAAGGGATGGATAAGATAAAGAAAGTAACATCATTAGGTGGAACAGCAGTTTTATTATTGAATATATTCCTTTGGACTGGTGCTATAGCAGTATTTTTAGGGAACCATGGAAATTTAGCTGAGCCAATTGAAGGAGTTAAATCATTTACACAAACGCCAAATCCTAAATATATTGGAGATATAATTGCTTCGTTAGCATTTGTAGTATATGCTCTATTCGCTTATGGAGGAATAGAGGCTGTGGGTGGATTAGTTGATCAAACTGAAAAGCCAGAAAAAATTTTTCCCAAAGGAATTCTTATTTCAGCAGCTATAATCTCAGTAGGATATTCATTAGGAATACTGTTCATTGGTGTATTTACTAATTGGGAAAGTGTAATGGGGATTAAGGAAGTTAATCTGGGAAATGCAAGTTATATAGTTATGTCTAATCTGGGATATTCACTTGGTACAGCTTTTGGAGCAAGCGAGAACATGGCTATAGTTTTAGGTAAGGGGGTTGCAAGATATGTTGGACTTTCAATGTTTCTAGCATTATCCGGCGCATTTTTTACACTTATGTATTCACCATTAAAGCAGATAATTGAAGGCACACCTACTAAATTATGGCCTGGAAAAATTGGAGAAACTAAACACGGATTGCCTATTAATGCTATGTGGATTCAAGCTACCATAGTTTGTGTAATGATAGGATTGGTAGCTTTTGGAGGAAGCTCAATGGCTGCATTCTTCAATATACTTGTTTCCATGACTAACGTAGCTATGACACTGCCATATGTGTTCATAGCTCTTGCATTCCCGTATTTTAAGAAGAAAACAGAAATCAATAAACCATTCGTAGTGTTCAAAACTCAAGGAATTGCAAATTTTTGGACTTGTATAGTTGTTTTAACAGTAGGACTCGCTAATTTATTTTGTATAATACAGCCAGCTATAGAAGGGGATATGCAAACAACAATTTGGAGTGTAGCTGGCCCCTTAATCTTCTCAGTAGTTGCGTGGTTAATGTATGGCAGCTATGAAAAGAAAAATAAAGATGATTTTTTAGAATAAACTATAAAATCCGCGGTAATGTTTTGATTATATTATCGTGGATTTTTATAGCTAAACTAATAATTAAACTATTTTCTCAATTTTAACATTTAAATTATATTTAGAAAAAAATCTATACTTTTACTTACAAATTATAGACTTTTGTTCTTTAATATAATGATTTATCTTATTATCTACAACTCTAAGATATGAATTAAAATTTTCTATTTCACTTTCTATATATTTTTTATGTCTTAAAAGTATATCTTCACGCTTACAAATGGTTTCAGGACCTTCTATGCATAAATCAACGTATTCTTTGATTTTAGCTATTGGCATATTAGTATTTTTTAAACAACATATTATATTAAGCCATTCCAAGTCCTTATCACTAAAAATTCTATTACCCTGTTTATTACGTTCAATAAATGGAAGTAAACCTTCTTTTTCATAATAGCGAAGAGTATGAACTGATAAGTTATATTTTTCAGCTACTTCTTTAATAGTATATGGCATTATGTTACCTCCTAAAAATAAGTGATATTATATTATACCAATTAGAGTCAACTCTAAGTAAAGAAAAAGTTAGAAAAAATAATTATTAGAAATTATCTATTGACTTAGAGTTAACTCTAAGTTTTATACTAATCAACATAGCAAGCATTACTGCTTTAAAACTTAAAAAAATTAGGAGGCATTAGTATGTCATTGAATATTTTAAATAGAATTAATGAGCCAAAAGACTTAAAAGGACTTAATAATGAGGAATTAAAATTATTATCTAATGAAATAAGAGAAATTTTAATAACAAGAGTAAGTAAGACTGGTGGACACTTTGGATCAAACTTAGGTATGGTTGAAGCAACAATAGCACTTCATTGTGTATTTAATTCACCAATAGATAAGATTGTTTATGATGTTTCACATCAATCATATACACATAAAATTTTAACTGGAAGAAAAAATGCATTTACAAATCCAGATGAATATAAAAGTGTTACAGGATATACTTCACAAAATGAAAGTGAATATGATTTCTTTACAGTGGGGCATACATCAACTTCAATTAGTTTAGCGTGTGGATTGGCAAAAGCACGTGATGTAAAGGGAAATACGGAAAATATTATAGCTGTTATAGGTGATGGATCTTTAAGTGGGGGAGAAGCTTATGAAGGCTTAAATAATGCATCTGCATCAGGAAAAAATATAATAATACTTGTAAATGATAATGATATGTCTATAGCAGAAAATTATGGTGGACTTTATCAAAATTTAGCTTTACTTCGTAAAACTAATGGAAAAGCAGAAAATAATTTTTTTAAATCTTTAGGATTTGATTATCATTATGTTAAAGATGGAAATGATATTGAATCATTAATTGAAACATTTTCAAAAGTTAAAGATATAGATCATCCAGTTGTAGTTCATATGCATACAGTTAAAGGAAAAGGATATGAAGATGCAATGCAAAACAAAGAAGCTTTTCATTGGGTAATGCCATTTGACTTAAAAACCAAAGAATCTTTAGTGAAAAGTGCTAGTGAGACATATGGAAATATTGCAGGAGAAATTTTATCACAAAAAGCAAGAAAAGATAGCAGTATTGTAGCAATAACAGCTGCTACCCCAGCTTCAGTAGGTTTAAGTTCATTTAGACATGAATTTAAAGATCAATTTATAGATGTTGGAATAGCAGAGGAACATGCTATAGCACTGGCATCAGGAATAGCATCACAAGGAGGCAAGCCAGTTGCATCTTTTGTAAGTTCATTTATCCAAAGAACTTATGATCAATTATCTCAAGATCTTGCTATAAATAATAATTCGGCACTTATTATGGTTCATGGTGGAGGCATAAGTGGTGGAGATGTAACACATCTTGGAATATTTGATATACCATTAATATCTAATATTCCTAATATAGTATATCTTGCACCAACAAACAAAGAAGAATATATTGCAATGATGGAATGGGGAATAGAACAAGATAAATATCCAGTAGCAATACGTGTTCCAAATATGACTGTAGTATCAAGCGGAGTTAAAATTGAACCTAACTTTGATAAGTTAAACACTTATAAGAAGGTTAAAGATGGAAATGAAGTAGCAATCATTGCTCTTGGAAGTTTCTATGATCTTGGAGAAAAGGTACAAAAGAGATTAAAAGAATCAACAGGAATAAATGCTACATTAATTAATCCTAGATTCATAAGTGGAATAGATAAAGATCTATTAAATGAATTATTAGATAATCATAAGCTAGTAATAACATTAGAAGATGGAATACTTGATGGGGGATTTGGAGAAAAAATTTCAAGGTTCTATGGAGATAAAGAAATGAAAGTACTAAACTTTGGTGCTTCAAAAGAATTTACTGACAGTGTACCATTAGAAGAGCTATATGAACGTTATCACCTAACTGAAGAGATAATAATATCAGATATACAGAAGACTCTTAAATAGACTTAAATTTAGAAGACAATTTTAATATAGTAAGAAAAATTTTAATTATTATATAATTTTATGCAGAATACATGATACTATATATTAAGGATAATAAACTATATTGAGAATGGAGTGATTCTAATGATAAAACTTATAGCATCAGATATGGATGGTACTTTATTAAATAATAACCATGATATAGATGAAGAAACAGTTGATGCAATTAGAAAAGCAGAAGAGGCTGGAATAATATTTACAATATCTACAGGTAGAGAGTACGATAGTGTTAAAGGCATATTAGATAAGCATAATATAAAATGTCAATGTATTCTTTCTAATGGAGCAGAGTATAGAGATGAAGATGGTAATATTTTAAAGGTAATAAATATAAACGAAAAGTATGTAAAACAAATAATAGAGATATTAGATGAAAATAAATTACCAGCGCGTATATTTACGGATAAAGGTGTATTTACTACATCTACAAGAGAAGAGGCACTTCAAGAGGTTGTGTTTAGAACTTTGACTTTTAATCCTAACTTAACAGAAGATGAAGCTAGAAAAATGGCAGAAAAAGAAGGATTTTTTACAAGTTTAAAATATATTGAAGATGTAGAAAAATTTTTTAAAGATGGAATAGAAGTAAGAAAATTTGTAGCATTTCATAAAGATGTAGAGCTAATAGATAAAATGAAAAAGACTATTGGAAAGCTTGAAGGACTCGCAATATCATCATCATTTGATGACAATATAGAAATAACTGATTTAAATGCTCAAAAAGGAATCATTTTAGAACAAGTAGCTAAAAAAATGGATATAGACATAAAGAATGTTATGATTCTTGGAGATAGTTTTAATGACTACTCAATGTTTGAAATATTTGAAGAAAGTGTTGCTATGAAAAATGCAATACCAGAAGTTAAGGATATAGCTAAATACATAACAGATAGTAATGATAATTTTGGTGTTGCAAAAGCTATTCACAATGTTCTTAATAATGAAATGGATAATATGATTAAATAGATTTGATTTAGGGTCTGTATCAAAATGAATTTGATGCAGATCTTCTTATATTAATAATTTAACTTAAATAAGAAGAATGGTATGAATTACAAACAAAAGTGTAATGATTATAATAATAAATGTTTTATGTAATCAAGCTAGAGTATAATATACTTTACATAAAAGTATTAACTTAAAATATAATTGAAGAGGTAAAAACATGCAAGTAAATTTAAGTGATGTAATAGAGGCAATAGAATTTGAAGGAGAATTATTGAGTCATTATTACAATAAAAAAACAGGTGTAATTATATATTTAGAAGATGAAAGTACTTCAAATTATAAAGCAGATGATATTAACAATCTTGAAAATTTTGAGGAGTGGGAAAGGGAATTAATAATCTGTTTGCATGATTTAAAGGAAAACTTTGAAGACTATATTCAATTACCAAATGAAGATGAGATAAATGAATATGGAATGATGATAGATTTTTGTAAGTCTTTAGATGATGAAAACTTTAAAGATAAGAAATTAGAAGAATTACAAGAAAAATATTCATTACGTAAACTAAGAGAATATATTGAAAATATTGAACATCTTAGTGAATGGTATGATTATAGAGAAAATACTGAATACAAATTAGCTATTGATTGGTGTGAAAAAAATAATATAGAATATATTTAAATGTATATAATAAATAGATTTTTAATAAAGCTTATTTAGATAAATTGTATGTTAAGTGGAAACTTTAAATCACATGATAATACTTTCGTAATGTTATCATAAGGTTTATTTATAGAAAGTATTAGAAACTAATATAGTTTATTATAAAAATACATATAATAAGATTAAATTTTTAAATAATAAAGTAGTAGAGGTGTATAAATATGTGTGGATTTTTTGAAAGATCAAAGGAAATTGAAGAAGAAATAATAAAAAATAGAAGGTTTTTACATGAAAATGCGGAACTTGGAAATGAATTACCTATAACTAAAGAATATGTAATAGAAAAACTTAAAGAAATAGGATGTAGTCCAGAAGAAATATGCAAGAGTGGAATAGTGGCAACAATAGGAGGAAAAAGAAACGGAAAAGTAATATTGTTAAGAGCTGATATGGATGCTTTGCCAATGAAAGAAGAAAGTGGATTAAAATTTTCTTCAAAGACACAATGTGCTCATACTTGTGGTCATGACACCCATACAGCAATGTTATTAGGTGCTGCCAAGTTATTAAAGGAAAAAGAAGATGAACTAGAAGGAACAGTTAAACTTATGTTTCAACCAGACGAAGAAGGTCTGGGAGGAGCAAAAGCAATGATAGATGCAGGAGTATTAGAAAGTCCTAAAGTAGATAGTGCATTTGGAATGCATATATTATCTAAAATTATGCCAACAGGATATTTAGCTTATAGCACAGGATATTGTGCAGCTTCTTCAGATATTTTTAAGATTTTTATTAAAGGGCAAGGTGGACATGGGGCTATGCCAAATCAAACAATAGACCCTATAAATGTAGGTGTACATATACATTTAGCATTACAGGAATTAATAAGTAGAGAAAGCGATCCAAATGATATGGCTGTAATTACTATTGGAACATTTAATTCAGGAGATAGTGCTAATATTATACCAGAAGAAGCTACTTTAACTGGTACTATGAGAAGTTTTTCAAAGAAAAATAGAAAAAAATTACTTGAAAGATTGAATGAAGTAGTAGATTTTACTGCTAAAACTTTTAAGGCAGAAGCTAAACTAGAGATTATTGATTCTACACCTGCTTTATATTGTGAACCTAAAATATCTGAGGAATTTGGTGAATATTTAAAAAAAGAATTAGGCAACAATATATCTAAAATAGATATAAATTTAGGTGGTTCTGAAGATTTCTCTCAAATATTAGATAAAGTACCTGGAACTATGGTTATTTTAGGAGGGGGTAGTGAACAAGAAGGATTTAAGTATGGTCAACATAACCCGAAGGTTATATTTAATGAAGATTGTTTACACGTAGGTGCAGCTGTTTATGCACATAGTGCATTTGAATGGTTAAAGAATAATAAATAGATATAAAAAAAGATATAGAAAAGATATTAAAACTTATAAATAAAAAGAGATCAGGATACTAAATTATACTGGTCTTTTTTTAAGTTAAAAAATTAAACTTTAATACTGATTTAAATTTAAAATACTTCTTAAAAGTATTGGAAATTGATACTTTTGTTAATATTTGTAATATATTTTGTGCAAGGTAATTAAATAGATAATAAGCTTTTATATAAATAAAAACATAAAGTATAAATATTGTACTAGACAGTTTTGTTACTAATTTTTTTATATGTATACTACTAGGAAGAAATAAAAATTAGTAAGTCAGTGATTTCATAGTATATACTTGCCTCTCTTAGGTTATAAAATAATAATGAAGGTTTAAAAGTGATTTCTATAATAATATACAAAGAAATCATATATTTTAAAATATTTAAGGATGGTGAGTTAATGAAGAATACATCTAATAAGCATTGGACGTTCATATCTATAATTATGCTAATGCTGATATTAGTAACTGTTTCTATTGGAATAATTTTCAAGGGAAATAATGAATCAAAAGCGATTTTTTCAGCAGCAGATAGTAAGAATGATATTATTCCAAGACCTCTAAATTATAAAAAAGGTGACGGAAATTTTATACTTACAAAAGATACTTCAATTTATGTAAAAGGAAATACTAAAGAAGAAACAGAAGAGATTAGTAAAATTGCAGAGTTTATAAGAGGAAAATTAAAGGCTTCAACTGGATTTGAATTAAATATTATTAAAGGAAAAGAAGGTAAATCAGGTAGTATTTATTTAACTACTATAGGATCAGAAGAAAATCAAGGTAATGAAGGTTATGAAATGGTAACTACACCTAAAAATGTTAAAATTTTAGCATATAAGGCAGAAGGTATTTCAAGAGGAGTTCAAACATTAAGACAATTATTGCCACCAGACATTGAAAAAAATACTATAGCTACTGATGTAGAATGGAGTGTTCCAGCTTCAATAATAGACGATAAACCTGAATACAATTATAGAGGAATAATGATTGATGTGGCTAGGCACTTTTTTACTATAGATGAAGTTAAACGTCAGATAGATTATGCAGCTCAATACAAAATAAATAGAGTTCATTTACATCTTAGTGATGATCAAGGATGGCGTCTAGAAATAAAAAAATATCCTGACTTAACTACAATCGGTGGAAGTACAGAAGTTGGTGGAGGAAAAGGTGGATATTATAAACAAGAAGAGTTTAAAGATTTAGTTAAATATGCAGCAGAAAGATATGTAGAAATAATTCCTGAATTTGATATGCCAGGCCATAGCAATGCTGCATTAGCTTCTTATGGATTTTTAAATAAAAATGGTAAAAAGAAGCCTTTATATACAGGAACTGAGGTGGGTTTCAGTTCTCTTATGACAGACAGTGAAAAAACATATGAATTTATAGATAATGTAATTAAAGAAGTTTCAGAAATATCACCTTCAAAATATATTCATATAGGTGGAGATGAGGCTAATAGTACTAAAAAAGAAGATTATGATTATTTTGTAGGTAGAGTATCTAAAATAGTTGAAAAGTATGGGAAAACTCCAATAGGTTGGGATCCTATTGATACATCTCCAGAAATAAATTCAAGTTTAATATTACAAAATTGGAAAGATTCAAATGAAGCAGCTAGGAAAAAAGAAATGAAAATGATTGTTTCAATTGCACAAAAAGCTTATTTGGATATGAAATATGATGATAGTACGCCATATGGATTAACATGGGCAGGTTACATTCCAGTAGAAACCGCATATCAATGGGATCCTACTGATTATGCACCAAAGGAATTGGTTTTAGGTATAGAAGCACCATTATGGACAGAGACAATTACTAATACAAAAGCTATGGATTATATGATATATCCAAGGTTACTAGGTTATGCTGAGATAGGATGGACACAAAAAGAAAATAGAGATTGGAATCAGTATAAGAGCAGATTGGAGAAACAGGGGGAAAGAATGAAAAATCAAGGTATAAATTATTATAAAGATAGTAACATATGGGGGAGATAAAAAGAGCAATTAATAGCTATCTCTGATACTGAAGTTAATAAAATTATTTATTTATAAATATGTTGCCTATTATCATTTTATCGTGATATAATGTGGTAATAGGTATTTGCTTTAAATTGTTATAATTTTAACATTGTAGTCTAGTCTTTGTATTGTAAATTAAAGAATAACTAAATCATTCATATTTTATAAACTTAAAAATTAGGAGAGAATATATATGAAAGAATTTAGTATTAGTACAAATGTTTATTTTGGAAAAGGTTCTTTAAGTAGATTAAGTGAAATAAAAAATAAAAGAGTATTGATTGTATGTGATAAATTCATAGAATCTTCAGGAATGGCTGCAAAAGTACAGGAAAAGTTAGTTGATTGTCAGGTAACAATATTTAGTGATATAATACCTGATCCTCCAGTAGAAATCATTGCTGCTGGAATTCAAACATTACAAGTTTGTAATGCACAAATTATGATAGCCCTTGGTGGTGGCTCATCAATTGATGCGGCTAAGGCAATAAGAGAGTATTCAAAACAAATTTTAGGATCAGTCAATGAAATAGAAGAATGTTTTGCAATACCAACTACAAGCGGTACAGGATCTGAAGTAACTGAATATGCAGTAATAACTAAC
Organism: Clostridium aquiflavi; assembly: GCF_031344075.1. NCBI lineage: Bacteria > Bacillati > Bacillota > Clostridia > Eubacteriales > Clostridiaceae > Clostridium > Clostridium aquiflavi. The sequence goes on along the minus strand of NZ_JAVJAN010000014.1, from coordinate 18,814 downwards.
AAGCAAGAAGGATTAAAATATGCGTTAGCAGATAAAGCACTTCTTCCTATGGTAGCAATACTTGATCCTGAACTTGTAACTTCTGTACCTCCAGTTATTACAGCAGATACAGGAATGGATGTAATTACCCATGCTATTGAAGCTTATGTTTCAAAAAATGCTAATGATTTTTCAGATGCTTTGGCGGAAAAAGCGATTTCTTTAGCTTTTAGATTTTTACCAGAAGCTTTTTCTAATGGTGGTAATCTTTTAGCAAGGGAAAAAATCCATAATGCATCTTGCTTAGCAGGTATGGCGTTTAATTCAGCAGGACTTGGTATTACTCATAGTTTAGCACATGCATTAGGTGGTAAACTACATATATCTCATGGAAGAAGTAATGCAATACTACTGCCTCATATAATAGAATATAATGCTAAACTTAATAACAATTTTTATAATAAAGAGTATGAAGTAGCTGCTAAAAAATATCAAAGAATTGCTAAAATATTAAATTTACATGCATCTACTGTAAATATTGGAGTTAATAATCTAATTAGACATATTGTTGAGTTACAAAAAAAATTAATGATTCCTACTACATTAAAAGAACAGGGAGCTGACATAAGTTTATTAGATCAAGTTAAGGAAGATATTTTAAATGCCGCTATGAAGGATATTTGTACAACTGCAAATCCTAGAGAAGCAACAAAAGAAGATTTATTAAATATTTTAGATAAAGTTACAGGAAACAAGTAGTTTAATGAAAACCACTCAAAAATGAGTGGTTTTTTTATTACATTAGTTCATTTTTTTGAAATTAGATATAAATTTGTAATATTAGGTTTAATTATTTATAATATTAAGAATGTGAATGAATTATTTACTTATTGAATATTATCTTACAATTATATAAAATAATATAAGAAAAGCTTATATTCGGTTGTATTATAGTTAAATTTTAGTATGAAAATAAGTGGGGGTATTTTATGAGAGAAAATAAATTGTATTGTATAGGACAAGTTGAGAAAATCTGCAATTTATCTAAAAAAGCACTTAGATATTATGACAAAAAAGGAATACTAAGCCCTGATAAAGTATCTGCTGAAAATGGTTATAGATATTATAGCAAAAAAACGTTACTATCTGTACCAATGATAAAATATTATAAGCAGAGTGGATTTAAACTTGAAGAAATGAAGGAATTTCTTGAAGGAACAAATTATTCGATTTTTGAAAAAAGCTTTGGTCAAAAAATTGATGAACTTAAAGAAATAGAAAATGAAATTAATTTAAAACTTAAATCAATAAAAGACTGGTATGATCTTATAATTGAGGCACAGATGGTAATTGAAAATGATATCAAAGATATATCTATAAAATATGTTGAAGCTCGTACAATGGTTTATTTAAATCAAGATTTTGATTATGACTATATGGATTCCATAATAAACATAGAGTTTACTAATTACATAGAAAGTATAGATAATGCTATAACAGGTCCTGTGATAATAGAATTTCCTTCATTCGAGGAAAAAATTAATGGCAATTGCAATAAAATGAAGATAATGCAGGAAACAATTCTAAAATGCAAGGAGAATGAAACTACTAGATTTGGAGGATTTATGGTTGCTTCTTGTTATCATATAGGAACACATGAGACTATTGATGAAACATATAAAAAGATAAAAGTGTGGGCAGGTAAGAATGGTTATAAATGTGAAGAAAAATCATATGAAAGATATGTTACAGATTATTGGACAACTAAAAATAGTGATAAATTTGTAACAGAAATAATGGTTAAAGTTAATAGAAAAAAGAAATAACCACTAAATGAAAACGTTGCCCTAAGGGGGAATGTATAAGAGATAGATAAGTGTATTTTAAACAAGAATTCTTTTTTTTAGAATAAAAGAATTCTTGTTTTTAGTTTAAGTACATAATATTTATTTAAACTAATGTGATAATATTTTTAGATTTGCTTATAGTAAAACATTGATTAAACCTAGCGTATAGATAATTTTTAACTTCCTAAATAATGTTATATAATTCTAATTTGTATAAATTTATAAATTAAAAATAATTTGTAAATTCATATATAAAATATTCTATTGACTTTCCCCTAGGGGGTAAGGACTATAATTTAATTAATGATAAAAATACTTACAAAGATATAAAAAATGAAAAGTTATTCTGTAATTTCAAAATCAGATAATAGATGTTAATAAAATTATAACAATTGTGAATCCTATGAGACTGTATTTGAATAAAATTCTAAATGGCTCTTGTAAACCTTTACTAGATATCTTATTGTTTACTTAGCTTCAAATATAGTCAGTATAAATTTTTATTTAACAATATATTTTTAACAATATATTTAATGTTTATGAATGAAAGGGGTTTTAGTTTATGAGTGAAATGTCAGGTGTAGATAATTTGTCTGCAATTGCTGCTAAAAAGAAGTTATCATCTAACTTTCTTAAAAAAGGTATTTCAATTGCTTTATTTTCAGGATTAATGTATGGATTTTATTCAGCATTTTTAACACTTGGTATGACTAAGGGAGTTTGGGCAGATTGGTATGGAGAAAACACAGCGGGTTTATCATTGCTTGTTATTACTTACTTACTAGGTGCACTTGGTAGTGCGGTAAATGATACATGTAGTGCCGTTTGGGCTATACTTTATGCAATAGTAAAAGGGAAAATTGGAGATTTCTTTAGATGTATTAAAACTACTCCGGGTGGAGTAATGATTTTGGCAGCTCTTATAGGTGGTCCTATTGCAAGCACAGCTTATGTTGTTGGTCTTCAAATGGCAGGTTCAATTGTTATTCCGATTACTGCTCTTTGTCCAGCTATTGGTGCTATTTTAGGTAGGGTTTTATTTAAACAAGAATTAAATAAACGTATGATGCTTGGTATAGGTATTTGTGTTTTATCTAGTTTTATGATTGGTAGTACAAGTATTGGGGGAGATGCTCCAGAAGGGATGTTTTTAGGTATTTGTATAGCATTTATCGCTGCTCTAGGATGGGGATTTGAAGGCTGCGTAGCTGGTTATGGTACATCCATGATTGATTCAGAGATTGGTATTACTATACGTCAAGCAACATCAGGTCTTTCAAACTTAATAATTTTAGTACCTATATTTGGTATTATTTTTGGCGGAAGTGTTGGTTTTTCAGCTAATTTAGTTGGTAAAGCATTTACAAGCGGACCTGCTATGATTTGCTTTGCTTTAAGTGGTCTTTTCGCATTCGTTTCTTATATGTGTTGGTATAACGGTAATAGTATGTGTGGTGCTGCACTTGGCATGGCATGTAATGGTACATTCTCATTCTGGGGTCCATTCTGTTGCTGGATTGTACTTGGAGTATTTTGCAAAATAGATGGATGGGCATTACCTCCTATAGTTTGGATTGCAGCTGTGTTAATGGTATTTGGAATATTAACAATAGCTATGAACCCATTAGATTTATTTAGAAAAAAGGGGGAAGCTAAGTAATGAAACCACTTAATTATGCAATTCTAAAATATTTCACTAAAGTTAAAGAAGCGTGTACTGATGATGTTATAGATGCATTAAAAGATGAGTATGGCAATTTTAAAGCTCTTAACAAGAAAGATGTATTAACAGCATTAATGACAGCTGAAGCTAATGGACTTCTTGAAGAAACAAGATTTGATTTGGACAATGATGGTGAATTAAGGGTTTATTATCATGCACACAAAGAAGGAGCAGAAACAATTAATAAATATATTAAAGGTTAATAACAAGGAAGGGAGGTATTCTAAATGAGATATTATGGTGAAGAAGCTTTAGGTCTTGTAGAAACATTAGGAATGGTTCCAGCAATTGAAGCGGCAGACAAAATGTTAAAGGCTGCAAATGTGGAGTTGATTTCATATGAAAATGTAGGATCAACCCTTGTTACAATAATGATTAAGGGTGATGTAGCAGCAGTTACATCAGCTGTAGAAGCAGGTGCTGAAGCTGCTGCTGCTATAGGTAAATTAACAGCAAAAAATGTTATGCCACGTCCTATTAGAGAAGTTGGAGATATTGTTTCTGTACATGATGTTGATTCATAAAAACAAGGAAGAGAGAGGATATAGAGATGGCAAGATATCAAGCTTTAGGATTAATTGAAACTTTTGGTCTAGTTTTTGTTTTAGAAGCAGCCGATGCTATGTGTAAGGCAGCAGATGTTGAACTTATAGGCTATGAAAATGTTGCATCAGGTTACATTTCTGTATTGGTTCGTGGAGATGTAGGAGCCTGTAAAGCGGCAGTAGAAGCTGGCGTAAAAGCTGTTAATGATATGGAAAATGGTAATGTTTATAGCTCAGTTGTTATTGCAAGTCCACATCAGGATCTTGAAAAGATTATTGCGCGTTATAAGATTGAAAATTTACTTCCATAAAGGTGAAGACTTATGCATATTAAGTAGAATATGTTGGAATTAAAAAAATATTTCTAATGAAAAGGAGAGAAGAAAATGAGTACTATTGATAATGATTTACTCTCCATACAAGAATCACGAATTCTTGTTGAAAATGCTCGAGAAGCACAAAGAAAATTAGCAACATTCTCACAGGAAAAGCTTGATGAGATCGTTGAACGGATGATAGAGGAAATTAAAAAGCATATTTCAGAACTTGCTAAGATGTCTAGTGATGAAACAGATTATGGTAAATGGGAAGATAAATGTATAAAAAATCGTTTTGTTTGCAAGTATTTGTTTAATAGATTAAAGGGCATGAAATGTGTAGGTATAATTAATGAAGATAAAGAGAATAAGACTATGGATGTAGGTGTACCTATGGGTGTAATCATAGCATTTTGCCCATCAACTAGTCCTGTCTCTACTACAATATATAAAGCATTAATTGCAATTAAATCAGGAAATGCTATTATATTTTCTCCTCATCCAAGAGCGAAAAATACTATGAGTAAAACTCTTGATATTTTAATTAGAGCTGCTGAAGGATATGGTTTACCAGAAGGAGCACTTGCATATCTCCATAATGTAACACCTAGTGGAACTGCTGAATTAATGAATCATAGAGATACTTCTTTAATAATGAACACAGGAGTTCCAGGTTTGTTAAAGGAATCATATAAATCAGGCAAACCAGTAATTTATGGTGGTACAGGTAATGGACCTGCTTTTATAGAACGTACAGCTGATATAAGACAAGCTGTAAAAGATATTATTGATAGTAAGATATTTGACAATGGTGTGGTTTCTGCAGCTGAACAGTCGATAGTTGTAGATAGTCCAATTGCATCTGAAGTGAAAAAAGAGTTACAAAAAAATGGAGCTTACTTTATGGATGCAAATGAATCTGAAAAGCTTGGATCTATCTTTTATCATACAGATGGAAGCGTTGATTTTGAAGTGGTTGGCAAATCGCCTCAATACTTAGCTAAAAGAGCAGGATTTATTGTATCAAATGATGTAAAGGTTTTGATTTCAGAACAAAAATATGTGTCAAAAGGCAATCCTTATTCTAGAGAAAAGCTTTGTCCAGTTTTATCTTACTATATTGAGGATGATTGGATGCATGCTTGTGAAAAGTGTATTGAATTGTTACTTAGTGAAAGACATGGACATACACTAATAATTCATTCAAAAGATGAAGAAGTGATTCGTCAATTCGCTTTAAAAAAACCAGTTGGTAGAGTACTTGTAAATACTCCAGGTTCTTTTGGAAGTATGGGAGCGACAACTAATTTGTTTCCTTCAATGACGTTAGGAAGTGGATCAGCAGGTCATGGAATGACATCCGATAACGTTTCTCCGATGAACTTAATATATATTCGTAAGGTTGGATATGGAGTACGTAAAACAAATGAGATTATTGATTCAGTGTTATCAGATAAAGGTTTATGTGATAACATTGAAAAAAAATCAGAAGTATGTGACATAGATAACGTAGAATTTCTACAAAATATCTTAAAAGAAGTTATTAAAGACTTAAAATAAACTAAACAATCAGGCTATAAGTCTGAAATATATTTAAAGAATGAGAGGTAAAAAATTGGATATTCGTGAATTTTCAAACAAATTTGTAGAAGCCACTCAAAACATGTCTGCTGAAGAACGTGAATGTTTAATGAAGATATTTGAGGGTGTTTCAAAAGAAATCACAAAAGAAGAACCTGTTTTAGAACATGTAGTATGTACTGAAGGCGATAAAATTCCAGATGGAATAACACAACGTTTATTAAAATTAAAAGAAAATTATTTGAAACAAGTTCCATCAATAACTACTTATCGTGCTAGGGCAATTACTAAAATAGCTAAAGAAAATCCAGGCATGCCTAAGATTTTATTACGTGCTAAATGTTTTAAATATTGCTGTGAAACTGCACCATTAGTAATTCAAGATAATGAATTGATTGTAGGAGCTCCTTGTGGTGCACCTCGTGCTGGCGCTTTTTCTCCAGATATTGCATGGAGATGGATGGTTGATGAAATAGATACTATAGGTACAAGAGCGCAAGATCCATTCTATATTTCTGAAGAAGATAAGAAGATTATGCGTGAAGAATTGTTCCCATATTGGGCAGGTAAATCTGTTGATGAATATTGTGAAAATCAATATCGTGAAGCAGGAGTATGGGAGCTTTCAGGAGAGTCATTTGTTTCAGATTGTTCATATCATGCTATTAATGGTGGAGGAGATTCAAATCCAGGATATGATGTAATTCTAATGAAAAAGGGTATGCTAGATATTCAATTAGAAGCAAAAGAACATCTTGAAAAACTTGATTATGAAAATCCAGAACATATAGAAAAAATCTATTTCTATAAAGCAATTATTGATACTACTGAAGGTGTTATGATTTATGCTAAGCGTTTATCTAAATATGCTGCTGAATTAGCCGAAAAAGAAACAAATCCTAAGCGTAAAGCAGAATTACAAAAAATATCTGAAATTAATGCAAGAGTACCAGCACATAAACCAAGTACATTCTGGGAAGCGATTCAAGCTGTTTGGACTATTGAATCTTTACTAGTAGTTGAAGAAAATCAAACAGGTATGTCTATAGGACGTGTTGACCAATACATGTATGAATATTATAAAAATGATATTGAAAGTGGTCGTATGAATGATTTTGAGGCATTTGAATTATCAGGATGTATGCTTATTAAAATGTCTGAAATGATGTGGATTACAAGTGAAGGTGGTTCTAAATTCTTCGCAGGTTATCAACCATTTGTCAATATGTGTGTTGGTGGTGTTGATAGACAAGGACGAGATGCTACAAATGAATTGACTTATCTGCTTATGGATGCAGTTCGTCATGTTAAAATTTATCAACCATCATTAGCTTGTCGTATTCATAACCAATCACCACAAAAGTACCTTAAGAAAATTGTGGATGTAATTCGTGCAGGTATGGGATTCCCAGCTTGTCACTTTGATGATGTGCATATAAAAATGATGCTTGCTAAAGGTGTTTCTATAGAGGATGCAAGAGATTACTGCTTAATGGGATGTGTTGAACCTCAAAAATCAGGAAGATTATATCAATGGACATCTACAGCATATACTCAATGGCCTATATGTATAGAACTTGTACTTAACAATGGTATTCCTCTTTGGTATGAAAAACAAGTTTGCCCTAATATGGGAGATATAAATAGTTTTAAAAATTATGAGGAATTTGAAAGTGCTGTTAAGGAACAAATAAAATACATTACTAAGTGGACAAGTGTTGCTACTGTAATTTCACAACGTGTTCATAAAGAACTTGCACCAAAACCTCTTATGTCTATTATGTATGAAGGTTGTATGGATAATGGTAGAGGTGTTGAAGCTGGCGGAGCTATGTATAACTTTGGGCCGGGAGTAATATGGAGTGGACTTGCAACTTATACAGATTCTATGGCAGCTATTAAAAAGTTAGTATTTGAAGAAAAGAAATATACATTGCAAGAATTAAATGAAGCATTAAAAGCTGATTTTGTTGGATATGAAAAACTTAGAAAAGATTGTTTAGAGGCACCTAAGTATGGTAATGATGATGATTATGCAGATTATATTGCTGCTGATTTAATCAATTTTACAGAACTAGAACATCGTAAATTTAAGACATTATATTCAGTACTTAGTCATGGTACTTTATCAATATCTAATAACACTCCATTTGGTCAGTTAACTGGAGCAACAGCAAACGGACGTAGAGCATGGATGCCGTTATCTGATGGTATAAGTCCATCACAAGGATCTGACTATAAGGGCCCTACTGCAATTATAAAATCAGTTTCTAAAATGTCTTGTGACAGTATGAATATAGGTATGGTTCATAACTTTAAGCTTATATCTGGATTATTAGATACCAAAGAAGGAGAAGATGGCATTATTACTTTATTGCGTAGTGCATGTGTTCTTGGTCTTGGTGAAGTTCAGTTTAACTACCTAGATAATGATACGTTAATTGAAGCGCAAAAACATCCAGAACAATATCGTGATTTAATTGTACGTGTTGCTGGATATAGTGCATTCTTCGTTGAATTATGCAAAGATGTTCAAGATGAAATTATTAGTAGAACTATGCTTACACACTTTTAAAATGCTGTAAATTGTTTTACAAATTGCAGATAGTAAAGAAGTATATTTTGACATTAAATTAATTTTTATAAAACTTGTCACTAACATGAGTTAAATCATGTTAGTGTGCAAGGAACATTTAAAACATTATTTAAAATCAAGATAAATAAAACTGGAGATTGAATACTATGGGGAATATGAATTTAGGAATGATTGAACGAAAAGCAACAATTTTTAATATACAAAAATACAATATGTATGATGGACCAGGAATAAGAACTCTTATATTTTTCCAAGGATGCCCTTTACGTTGTAAATGGTGTGCTAATCCTGAAGGAATGATAAAAAAATATAGGGTAATGTTTAAAAATAATTCATGTGTTAATTGTGGTGCTTGTGTTGATGCTTGTCCAGTAGGAATACATACTATTTCAAAGGAAAGTCTAAAACACGAAGTGAATCGTAATATTGATTGCCTTGGATGTGGGAAATGTGTTGATGCTTGTCTTGAATCTTCATTATCTATAGTAGGACAGGTAAAAACTATTTCTGAACTTTTAGAGATTATAGAAGAAGATAGAGCATTTTATGATATTTCCGGTGGTGGTGTTACATTAGGTGGTGGTGAAGTTTTAATGCAACCAGAAGCTGCTTGCAACCTGCTTATGGCATGTAAACAAGAGGGAATAAACACTGCAATTGAAACTTGCGGTTATGCAAAGCTAGAATCAGTGCTAAAGGTTGCTGAGTTCACAGATTTGTTCCTATTTGATATAAAGCATATTGATTCTGACAGGCACTTCCAATTAACTGGAGTGAGAAATGAACAAATTTTAGAGAATTTAAAAGAACTTATTCGTCGTAAATATAATGTTAAGATTCGAATGCCTTTATTAAAAGGAGTAAATGATAGTAATGAAGATATTGAAAATGTTATGAAATTTTTAATTCAGTTTAAGGATTATAAAAACTTCAAAGGCATTGATTTGCTTCCTTATCATAAGATGGGGGTAAATAAATATAATCAACTAGGAATTGAATATCCTATTGAAGGAGATCCAAGCTTAAATAATGAAGATTTAGATAAAATTGAAAGCTGGATTAAGAAATATGATTTAACAGTTAAAGTGATTCGTCACTAAAGAATTTTTAAATAGATAATAAAATGGAAGGTAAGAGTTATGGGAGAATTTCTTGAAAGAAATATTGAGCGTGTTATACAAGAGTCAGTACCTGGAAAGCAAATTACAATAGCTCATGTTATTGCATCACCAATGCCTGATATATATGAACGTCTAGGAATTGATGAAAAGGGAGCTATAGGAATTTTAACTTTGACTCCTTTTGAAACAGCTATTATTGCAGCTGATATTGCGGCAAAGGCTTCAGATGTTGAAATCGGATTTTTAGATCGTTTTACAGGATCAGTAGTTATAAATGGTGATGTAGAAAGTGTTGAGACAGCACTAAATGCAGTAAATGATACATTGAAAAACTTGCTTGGATTTACTCAGGCTCCCATTACAAGAACATGAGAAAGAAGAGAATAATGGTAATAGGTCCTTCATATTGTGGCAAAACTACATTGGTTAATGCATTAAATAATTATGATGGAAAAGTAAGAAGAACACAGGAAATTATTTATGGTGAAAATACTATAGATGTCCCTGGTTCCTATATAGAAAATGCTTGGATGTATAAACACATAATTGCAACTTCTCAGGATGCATCTCATATTTTGATTTTAGTAGATCAATCTAGATGCACAGAAGTATATTCTCATGGCTTTGCGAAATCATTTAGATGTCCTGTAATTGGTGTAATAACAAAAAGCGACTTGATGCCTGAAAATGAAAAGTTATGTTTAAGGCAGCTAAAAATGATAGGAGTCTTAGAACCATATTTTCATGTTAGTTTTCCAAATGAAACGGGTATTGATGATTTAAAAAAATATTTATTTGAAAAAAGGTAAAAGTAAAGGGGGGCAATGATGAAATTTATTACTGAAGAGTATTTGCGATCCTTATATAAGAAAGAACCTTTTAGTGTTTACGAATTAGATCAAGGAGAGCGTCTTACGCCTGGAGCAAGACAATATCTGTCAGATAAAGGTATAAAGATGTGGGATGATGCTTCTTGCAAAAATAATAAAATTCCTATAGTAAAGCAATCAGAAGCATTGCCAAAGGAAAATAAAAATTTTAATAAGAAGATTTGCTTCAAACTAAAATCTATAGAGGCATTATTCCTTGTTACTAGTAGTGAAATTATAAAGGAAGATATTATTTTAGCACAAAGTATTATTAATTTAGAAAAAAGAATTTCAAACATTAGAAATTTTATAGAAGGAAAAAGTACAATTGAACAACCTTGCCATAAAGAATGTACTGGAATAAATTCAGAGAATTTTTGTGATGATATTGATGATTGTTGTGAAATAACAGAATTTCATATGCAACTTGAAAAAAGCAACGAAATTTTAAAGTTAAATGCACTACGTTGTGCTATTCGTGAAATAGAACCAATTGTGTTTGAAGTATATGGAGACAATCATAACGTAGGAAATCAAATTATAAAAAATATTAACGCAATTATTAATTCATTATCTCAAATGATTTGTCTAACTATTGGAGGGGGAAAATGTCAGAGAAAAGCATAAATTTTGAATACTGCGATAATCTTGTTCATGATTTTGAAGAAGTTATAAATAAAACCATTGTAAGTGAAACATCTACATATTACACAGGTGTTGACCTTGGAACTGCCTGTATAGTATTAGCAGTTTTAGATGAAAACTATAAACCAGTTGCAGGTGTATACAGATATGCAGATGTAGTCCGTGACGGTATGATTGTTGATTATATTGGAGCAGTAAGAATTGTTAGAGAATTAAAGCAGGAACTTGAGGAAAAATTAGGTGCAGAATTACTTTATGCAGCAGCAGCAATTCCACCAGGAACAGATGCTTTGGATTCAGGGGCAATTAAGAATGTAGTACAAGCTGCTGGATTTGAATTAACAAGTCTATTAGATGAACCTACAGCTGCAAATGCAGTACTTAAAATAGAAAATGGTGCAGTTGTAGATATTGGTGGTGGAACAACAGGTATTTCTATTTTGAAAAATGGAAAAGTTGTATATGTTGCTGATGAACCTACAGGTGGAACTCATTTTTCATTAGTTATTTCAGGAGCATATGGTATGTCTTTTGGAGACGCTGATAAATACAAAAGAGACAGTGAAAAGCATAAAGAATTATTGCCTATATTAAAGCCTGTAGTTGAAAAAGTTGCTGCAATCATAAATAAGCATATAGATGGTCATGATGTTAAGGAAATATCTTTAGTAGGTGGTACATGCTGCTTAGAAGGTATAGAAAAAATTATAGAAAAACAAACAGGAATATACACTCATAAACCCCACAATCCTATGTTCGTTACTCCATTAGGGATAGCTCTTAGCTGTACAAAAGAAATTATCGAATAAGGAGAGTGTTAAAAGGTGGATTTTAGAATTATAAAATCACCTTCTGAGAGTACAATAGATATTCTTAGACGGCGTATGGGAGCGAATTGTAAAACAGATTTAAATGATATTGATGCAGTAGGCCTTGTACAAGGTAGAATGATTGATATGATTTTTGCAGCTGATATCGCTGAAAAAGCTGTTGGAGTTACAGTTGAAGATATTAGAGGAAATTGTCCTCAACATATGATATTAATTGGAATTTTTGGAGATACAGCATCAGTTGAATCTGCAGTTAAAGAAATTAAACTTAAGATGGAAGAAGGCAAGAGTTTATGATAATAGCAAAATTAATTGATAATGTATGGGCAACCAGAAAGACAGAATTACTTAATGGTTTTAAGTTTATGTTAGCTGAAGAAATTGGCGGAAGCAGACAAGGTAGAAGGCTAGTAGTAGTGGATATCATTAGTGCAGGAATAGGTGATAGAGTCATTATTTGTACAGGAGCTTCAGCACGAAGAATGTTAGGAAGCGATGATATTCCGGTAGATGCTGTTGTTGTTGGAATAATAGATGAAGATTGCAATTTTGTATAGATTCAGGAGGTATTAAGATGAGTCTTTTAGATATGGTAAAAGATGCTGGTGTTATAGGTGCTGGTGGAGCAGGATTTCCCACACATGCGAAACTTGCATCAAAAGCTGAATATATACTTCTTAATGGAGCTGAATGTGAACCCCTTTTAAGAGTTGATCAACAGTTAATGGAATTATTTCCGGATGAAGTTATAAAAGGGTTTGAAACTGCAAGAAGTATAGTTAACGCTAATAAAGGTATTATAGGAATCAAAGGAAAGCATAAAGAAGTAATATCTATTTTAAGAAATAGAATTAATGAATTACATGTAGGAGATTTAATAGAAGTAAAAGAGCTTCCAGATATTTATCCTGCAGGAGATGAACAAGTTCTTGTTTATGAATTAACAGGAAGAGTTGTACCAGAAGCTGGTATACCAATTCAAGTTGGATGTGTAGTAGTAAACAGTGAAACAGCATTAAACATTTATAATGCTTCTATGGGAAAATCAGTTACTGAAAAATACATTACCATTGCAGGGGATATACCAAATAGAAAAACTGTAAAAGTTCCAGTAGGAATTCCTATTATAGATGTGTTAAAACTTAGTGGAATTGAAAATTTTGATAAGTATTCAGTCATTGATGGTGGACCTATGATGGGCCCAGTTATGAAAAATCTAGACGGGTATGTTACAAAGAAAAATAAAGGATTTGTAATATTAAAAAATGATCATCCGCTGATTCGTAAAAAATCTGTTACCATGGATCAAGCAAAAAAGATAAATAAATCTTCTTGTGAGCAATGTCGTATGTGTACAGATATGTGTCCACGTTTTCTACTTGGACATAATACACAACCACACAAGATGATGAGAGCTATGTCTTACAACTTGGATAATATTGAAGGACAAAAAATTGCACAACTATGTTGTCAGTGTAATTTATGTGAGCTATTTTCATGTCCAGCAGGATTATATCCTAAATCATCAAATCTATATTTTAAACAAAAGCTGGCAGAACAAAATATTAGATACAAGCCAGTTCAAGATAAGTTTGAAGCAAGACAAGCTAGAGAGTATCGCTTAGTACCAAGTAAGAGACTTATAGCAAGATTAGGGTTACGAGATTTTGATAAACCAGCTCCTATGATAGATGGTTTAGTAGATTCTGAAATTGTATATATTGCAATGCAACAACATGTAGGTGCACCTTCAATTGCCTGTGTACATCTAGGACAACATGTTGAGAATGGTGAAGTAATTGGTAAAATTCCAGAAGGTAGTTTAGGTGCTACAATTCATGCAAGTATTTCAGGAACTGTAATTAAAAATGAAGATGGTTTTGTAGCCATAAGGAGGGATTAATATGGCCAATGCAATAGGAATGGTTGAATTTACAAGTATTTCACGTGGTATTTATGCAACAGATCAAATGTTAAAGACTTCTGATGTTGAAATAGTTACAGCTAATTCTGTTTGTCCTGGAAAATATATAGCTATAGTTAATGGTGATGTTGCAGCTGTTAAAGAATCAGTAAGTGTAGGGGAAAAAATAGCAGGAGAATTTTGGGTAGATTCAATTATTATACCTAATGTTAATCCTTTAGTTTTTCCAGCAATTACTGGTGCAACAATGCCTGATAGTATACAGGCATTAGGAATTATGGAGTCTTTCTCTTTAGCAACCATGGTTATAGCTGCTGATGCTATTTTAAAGGCTGCTAATTTAGAACCATTAGATCTAAGACTTGGAACTGGATTAGGAGGAAAATCATTCTTTACTTTTACCGGTGATGTAGCTGCAGTTGAAGCTGGTATTGATGCAGGAAAGTCTATTGCAGAAGAAAAAGGTTTATTAGTTAATGCTGAGGTTATACCATCTCCATCTGATAGATTATTACAGTCTTTACTTTAAATAAGTTTTAGATTTAATAACTATCTAAAAGTATATTAATGAAAGGATGTGAGGATATGAAAAAATTGATTTGTATAAAAGATATTGAAGCCTTGATAAAACAAGGTGAAACTAAATTCTATGTTGATGATAATGTGATTATAACACCGTCAGCTAAGGATTTAGCAAAAGCTAATGGTATAGTATTTTCTACAGAAGCGCCTAAGTGTGAAGTACAACATTCTGAAATTCCAAAAGTTTGTGCCGATGGAATGGACAGTGAAATGCTTCTAAGCTTCTTTAAATCTATGATGGAAAAGGGTCTCTTGCAGGAAATGCTTAATTGCTTAAAAAAAGATAAAAATATGCCATATGTTTCAGAATGTGATTCTGGTGGATTGAAAGTTGTTAGAGGCAATACAGTTAAAATGGATGTATTTGATACAGGAAATCCAAATGCAAAAGCTTATTATCAAGAATTAGTTAGTAAAAATGAATCTAAAATGAGTGCTGGATTTTTAGTAATTGAAAATTCAAAATTTGATTGGGAGCTAACTTATGAAGAAATTGATTATGTTATTGAAGGTACCTTAACAATTGAAATCAATGGTAAGACATTTACTGCATATCCAGGAGATGTATTATTTGTACCATCAGGTTCTAAGGTAGTTTGGGGTTCACCTGATAAGGCAAGGGTATTTTATTCAACATATCCTGCCAATTGGGCAGATCTCTTATAGCAAACTTTAGGGAGGATAAACTATGCAAGCACTTGGGTTAATAGAAACAAGAGGATTACTGGCAGCTATTGAAGGTGCAGACACAATGCTTAAGTCAGCAGATGTTAGCATTTTGGAGAAAACTTATGTAGGTGGAGGCCTTGTTTCAATCGCAGTAACTGGAGATGTAGGCGCAGTAAAAGCAGCTGTAGAGGCTGGCGTTGCAGCTGTAAAAAAACTAGATAGTAAATTGTTGATTTCAGAACATGTGATACCTCGTCCTCATGATGAATTAGATAATATAATTGGAATAAAAAGTTCTTTAAAAAAGTTAGAAGTTTCGTCTAAATCTGAAAATGAGATTTGTGAAAACCTAAATGAGGTTGTTGAAGTTGAGGTTATTAAGAATGAAATTTCTAAAAAAGAAGAAACAATAGAAACCATTGATTGTATAATCAATGATTCTGAGGAAACGAATTTAGAAAAAGATGAAAATATTGACTGTATAGATACTAAGTCTGAAAAAATAAATTTAACAATAGATCATTCATTACCTAAGAAGTTAAAAGAGGAACATTCTAATGATTCAAAAATTGATTTAAACAATTTACAAAAAGCTACTGTAGATAATTTAGTAAATGAAAGTGGAATAGAAAAAACTCTTAAGATACTATCTAATCTTAAAGTAGCAAAACTTAGAGAATTAGCTCGTCAATACAAAGATTTTAAAGTTACGGAAGGAAAAATTTCTAAAGCAAGTAAAAAGCTATTAATAACAAAATTTAGAGCATATTATGAGTAACTTTAATACACAAATACGTTAAAAAGGAGTAATTTGATATGGAGAATTTTGATAGAGATTTGTGTTCAATACAAGAAGCAAGAAACCTTGCTCGCTTAGGAAAAGTTGCGGCAGAAAAAATTGCTGATTATACTGAAGAACAAATTGATAAAATTTTATGCAACATGGTTAAGGTTGCAGAAGAAAATGCTGTTTGCTTAGCACAAATGGCAGTAGAAGAAACTGGTTTTGGTAAGGTTGAAGATAAAACTTATAAGAATCATATGGCATCTACTATATTATATGATTCAATTAAAGATATGAAAACTATTGGTGTTATTAAAGAAGATGAGGCTAATAAGTTAATAGAACTTGCTGAACCAGTTGGATTAGTAATGGGAATAGTACCTTCAACAAATCCAACATCTACAGCTATTTTTAAAGCAATGATTGCTATAAAATCTCGTAACGCAATAGTATTTTCACCACATCCATCAGCAGCACAATGTACAATAAAAGCAGCTAAATTGATGAATGAGGCAGCTATAGAAGCTGGAGCTCCAGAAAATATTATTGGTTGTGTTTCTACTCCAACAATTGGAGCTACAAATGAATTAATGAAGAGTAAAGAAGTTGCTATAATAATAGCAACAGGTGGTCCAGGAATGGTAAAAGCTGCTTATAGTTCAGGAAAACCAGCACTTGGAGTAGGGGCAGGAAACTCTCCAGCATATATAGAAAGAAGTGCAAATGTTGAAAAAGCTATAAGAAATATTATTGCAAGTAAAACATTTGATAATGGTACAATCTGTGCATCAGAACAATCTATTATATGTGAAGAATGTAATCATGATGAAGTAGTTGCAGAATTAAAGAAACAAGGCGGATATTTCATGACAGCAGAAGAAACAGATAAAGTTTGTAATCTGTTGTTTAAGAATGGGCATAGCATGAATGCTAAATTTGTAGGTAGATCTCCACAAGTTATAGCGAGTTCAGCAGGAATTTCTATTCCACAAGATACAAAGGTACTTATAGGAGAACAAAAGGGTGTTGGTGAAGGTTATCCATTATCTTTTGAAAAACTTACAACAGTACTTGCATTCTATACAGTAAAGGATTGGCATGAAGCATGTGAATTAAGTATTGAATTACTTCAAAATGGAATAGGTCATACAATGAGTATTCATACTGAAGATAGAGATATAGTAATGAAATTTGCTAGAAAGCCAGCATCACGTATTTTAGTTAATACTGGTGGTAGCCAAGGTGGAACAGGTGCAAGTACAGGACTTATACCATCATTTACACTAGGTTGTGGTACTTGGGGCGGTAGTTCAGTTTCTGAAAATGTTACCCCAATGCACTTGATTAACATCAAGAGAGTTGCATATGGTTTAAAGGATTGTGCAACATTAGCTTCTAACGATCCAACTTTTAATCACATTAAAACAGAAAATAATTGTCACCATACACAAAATCAATGTGGAAGCTTGAGCCCTGATCAGTATGCAGCTGCATCAAAGTGTATCAATACTGATGATATTAAAAATGCTAACAATGAAGAACTTTTGGATATGATTAATAAGTTAGTTAAGGTGATGAAGGGGGAAGCATAGATGGATGAATGTGAAGCTATGTTGAAACTTCTGCTGGAAACTTTACAAGCTAATTTAGCTAATGGAGAAGCGAAAAAAGATTCATGGGAAATTCCAGTAGGTATTTCAAATAGACATATACATCTTTCAAAAAAAGATTTAGATATTTTGTTTGGTGAAGGTTATAAAATGACAAAGATTAAAGATTTATCACAGCCAGGTCAGTATGCCTGCAAGGAGACTTTAACCATTTGTGGTCCTAAAGGTGCTATTGAAAAAGTTAGAATACTTGGACCTATTAGAAGTAAAACACAAGTTGAAGTATTAGCTGGAGATTGTTTTAGTCTTGGTGTTGCACCACATACAAGGTTATCTGGAAATTTATGTGGAACACCTGGAATTACTTTAATTGGTCCAAAAGGTTCAGTACAGCTTCAAGAAGGTTTGATTGTTGCACAAAGGCATATTCACATGACACCACAAGATGCTAAGCATTTTGATGTTGAAGATGGACAGATAGTTTCAATACAATTTGATGGTTTGAGAGGTGGCATTTACAATAATGTAGCAATTAGAGCAAATGATGATTGCGCACTTGAATGCCATATTGATATAGATGAAGCAAATGCAATGATTGTTAATTCAAAGTCAAAAATTAAAATTGTGAAATAAAAAATTAAAATATAAAAATAACAAAATAATAATGAAGAAATTAGGAGGAATTTAAAATGAAATTTGATGCATTAGGAATGATAGAAACAAAAGGATTAGTTGGTTCAATTGAGGCTGCAGACGCTATGGTGAAAGCTGCAAATGTTTATTTAATAGGTAAAGAATATATTGGTGGCGGTCTTGTAACAGTTATGGTAAGAGGCGACGTAGGAGCTGTAAAAGCTGCTACTGATGCAGGAGCTGCTGCTGCACAACGTGTTGGAGAATTAGTGTCAGTTCACGTTATCCCACGTCCACACTCAGAAGTAGAAGTTATACTTCCATCAACTAAAGAAACTGCAAAATAATAAGAGAACATAAATTAGATAAAATAATAAAAATTGTGGCTGTTGCAAAACTTACTTAAAATTTAGTTTTGCAACGGCTCATTTTGTTGTAAAAAGAACAAAATCGCTAAGGCGACTTTGGAGCCGTGGATTTTTTTAGCCATGCGCCCTTTCCAAACGCAGTGCAGGAATAATGGTGCGGCATATGATTATTTTTTATTCTTTAGGGGTAC
>NZ_JAVJAN010000013.1:0-91021 GCF_031344075.1 Clostridium aquiflavi | reverse complement strand
CATTTTGGTTCACTAGCTCAGTCGGTAGAGCACATGACTTTTAATCATGGTGTCCCGGGTTCGATTCCCGGGTGAGCCACCAAACTTAGTCTAAAGTAGAAATGTAGATTTTTACTTTAGATTTTTTTATTTTATAAGAAGATTATGAAATTAATACCTAAAAAAGTATGTTAAAATGTAATAAAATAGATTATTTATATTATTAATAGAAATAAAAATAATCTTTAGCATAAAAACAATATAGAGAGGCGAGATATAATGAAAAAATCAAAGATTTTGTTAACAGGTATTTTAGGTGTGGTACTTAGTTTTTCATTTGTTCCTAAAGAAGCTAATGCTGCTTGGATTAAGGATACAAATGGCTGGTGGTATTCACAATTAAATTATGCGATAGGCTGGAAGCAAATAAATAATGCATGGTATTATTTTGATAATAATGGATACATGAAAACAGGATGGATTTATGATAACGGAACTTGGTATTATGCAGACTTAAATGGAGCAATACAAAGTGGTGTTATTGAGGTAAATGGAAAAACATATTACTTAGATAAAAGCGGAGCAATGGCCAAAGGAAATATTGTAATTAATAAAAGAACATATACTTTTGCAATGTCAGGGGAATCTATAGGGGATAAAATTCCACAAGCAACAAAGGCATTTTTATCAAATGGAGTTGAAACAGAACCTACTAAAATTAATAATGTTTATGTAGCTAGTGGAAAAGTAGTAGAGATAAATATTGACGGTAATCCTACAACTGGTTATACTTGGAATTATGAATTTAATACAGGTGGTATTATAAAGGAAGAATGGAAAGATTATAAACAAGATAATGTTGATTCAGAAATTCAAGGAGCGGGTGGAACGTACACTTGGAAGTTTTCAGCTGTAAAAGAAGGTACTACGAAAGTTACTTTTAAATATTATCGTCCTTGGGAAAATGAGATATTAGAAACAAAAACTTATATTTTTACAGTAGATAAAGATCTTAATATTACAGTAGAGGAATGCAATATATAATTGATGATAAAATAAAAAATATATAGATACAGTAATTTATAATGATGTTAAATTAGAGTCTATTTTTAAAATGAAGTAATAAATGCCTAGAGAAAAATCTTTAGGCATTTTTGACTTTGTTTTAGTTACTATTGTTCTTCAGTAGAACATGTTTGCATCATAAGGATGTCCATTCCACTATTTAGAATATATCCTCCATCAACTCTAAGTATTACACCTGTAATAAATCCTGAATCAGGGCTACATAGGAATGAAACTGCTGAAGCAATATCCTTTGGCTCACCAATCTTTTTCAAAGGTGTTTCATTAACAAATTTTGTTTCTAAAGCATTTAATGCTTCTTCAGTCATAGAAGTCCTTATAATTCCAGGTTGTATTGCATTCACTGTTATTCCATATGAGCCAAGTTCTTTAGCTAATGAATAAGTAAATCCAACGAGTGCTGTTTTAGCAGTAGAATAATTAATATTTCCTGCAAAACCAAATACACCTGCAATAGATGACATATTTACGATTCTTCCATAATTATTATTTTTCATAAATTTAGCACATGCTCTTGAACAATAAAAAGCTCCGTATAAATGAGTTTTTATAAGACTATCCCAATCACTATCTGACATATTAGTGCAAAATGTAGGAGGTGTTGAAAGTCCGGCATTGTTTATGAGAATGTCAATTTTACCATGTTTAGTATATATTTCTTTAAATACACTTTCTACATTTTCTTTATTAGAAACATCCATTTTATAAGTTTCTGCATATCCGTTTAAATCTTCAATTAGTTTTTTAGTTTCATTGATATTGGCATCTCTTCTTCCAGTAATCATAACTTTAATACCACGTTTAGCAAATTCTATACATATATCACGTCCTATACCTGAACCACCGCCAGTTATAACTGCAATTTGATTTTTTATATTTTCACACATTATTGCACGTCCTTCCTTAATTATCTAACTAAATTATTGCAAATTTTATAATTAATATCTATGGGTAAAAGGGATGAAAAGTATTATGCTAAATACGACTTTTTACCTATTTTCTATGGTATAAATATAATTTGGTATATAATAATAAGGAACTTTTAAATATACATGGCATTATAACCAAATGAAGGGAATGGTGGTTTTATGATTAAGTCTCAGCTTAATAAAAAAGACTATGAAAAAATATTTGAATTTGCAACTCAAGTTCAAAATATACAAATTAATTTTAGAAGTACAATATTAATGAATCTTTCAAATATTTTTGGATATAATTATCTAACATTTTTTTTAGCAGACAAAAATGGAAGTCTTATAAATCCAATAGCTACTAACATAAATCCAATATTAACTAAAAAATATATAAACTATTACTACAGTACAGATATCTTTTATCTAGTAAAAGAATCTAATGAAATATTTCAAAAAAATGTTATATCAATAACAGATATAATGCCATATAAGCAATTTGAGAATACTGAATATTATAGGGATTTTTTGTGTTTAGATAATTTGTATTATGAAATTGCAATTCCATTAAGGATAGGAGAGAGTTTGCTAGGGGGAATAGGAGCTTTTAGACCTAAGGAATTAGGAAATTTTACATCTAAGGATATTTTGATTTTAGAAAAACTTAGTGGTATTATTTCTAATGCTCTTAATAATTATATTAAACTAAATAAAATATCGTATGAACAAGAATTTTTAAAAGACATAACATCAAAGGCACCTATAGGACTAGCTGTTTTAAATAATAGATATTCTATAATATATTCCAATAATATTGCTGAAGATTTTTGTTTAGATATATTAAATGATAGAACATGCTTAAATCCAATTCAGTATGTAATAGATAAATTATTTATGGAGGGTGAATTTAAAAAAGATAACTCTTCATCTTTTATGTATAGTACTATTAAGAACTATAATTTTAAGGTGGTTTCATCTATAGTGCCAGATGCTTTTAATGGATTGGAATCACTTATGTATATTTATATAACTAAAGAAATATTAAATGAAGATAAAACTTTTGATAAAATTATTTCAGATTATAATTTAACTAATAGAGAAGTGGAAGTTATAAATCTTGTTTCAAAAGGTTTGAGCAACAAAGAAATTTCACAAAAATTATTTATAAGCTGTCATACTGTAAAAACACATATGGAAAATATATTTAAAAAGACACAAGTTGATAATAGAACAAGCCTCATATATAAAATTAATAACATTACATTTTTAAATAAGTAATATAGTAATTAAATAAATAATAAAGATAAAACACAATAGATTTTTTGAAAGGAATCCGTATTTTTTTCACAATGAAACTTGATAGGTGTATTTATTTAA
Organism: Clostridium aquiflavi; assembly: GCF_031344075.1. Lineage (NCBI taxonomy): Bacteria > Bacillati > Bacillota > Clostridia > Eubacteriales > Clostridiaceae > Clostridium > Clostridium aquiflavi. Next base: position 87,668 of record NZ_JAVJAN010000013.1, on the reverse strand, counting down.
ATTTGGAGGATAGCAGTATGAAAAAAACAATTTATAATATTTTATCTAATACTATATTTCACGGAAGAAATACAACTAAAATAAAAACAAGAGAAATTACATCAAGGCAGTTTCCTTATAAAATTGAAGTTATTGCTGAAAATTTACATGTACCTTGGGCTATAGCAATAAGTGATGAAGGTACTCTATATTTTACAGAGCGGTCTGGTGCAATTAGAATTATTAAAGATGGTAAACTTTCTTCGCAGCCATTAATAACATTAGATTCACCATTTATAAGTCAAGGTGAAGGGGGGCTAATGGGAATTGCTTTAGATCCCAATTATTCACAAAATCATTATATGTATGTTATGTATTCATACAATGAAGGTAATCAAATATATAATCGTGTTGTTAGATTGTTAGAAAATAATAATAGAGCATTCATCAACAAGATTCTATTAGATAAAATCCCCGGTGGAAGAATTCATAATGGAGGAAGGATAAAGATAGGTCTGGATCAAAAATTATATATTACGACAGGAGATGCAGGAAATTCTGCATTGGCACAAGATTCTAAAAGTACAGCTGGAAAAATATTAAGAATAGAATTAGATGGCACTATTCCTAAAGATAATCCAATTCTTAATTCTTCTGTCTATAGTTTAGGACATCGAAATCCACAAGGTTTAGCATGGAATTCAGAGAATGTTTTATATGAATCAGAACATGGACAATTAGCACATGATGAGATCAATATAATAGAAAAAGGTGCAAATTATGGGTGGCCTCTCGTTCAAGGAAATGAAGAGTCTAAGGAAGTTGTGACACAAAAACCATTAATACAAAGTGGAGAAAACACATGGGCACCTTCTGGAATTGCATTTGTAAATCAAGGACCATGGCAAGGAAAATTACTTGTTGCTAATTTACGTGGACAACAACTATTGGCAATCTCACTTAATGGCAAAGGAACAGTAGTAAAGAATGTAGAATCTTGGTTAAGTAATGAGTATGGACGTTTACGTGAAGTTGTTCAGGGAAAAGATGGATCAATTTATTTAACAACAAGCAATAGAGATGGAAGAGGAAATCCTGATATAACTGATGATAGAATTATTAAACTTGTTTTAAAATAAAAGAACATAAATTTATATTACTTTCCTTTTGTGTTTTAAGAAAATTAATATAGGTAAGAAGTAAAAATAGCGATTCACATATTGGTCATGTATTTAATGATGAACCAAAATAACTTGGAGGACTTAGATATTATATAAATTCTGCTTCTTTAAAATTTATTCCAAAGAATAAAGTGGAAGAAGAAGGTTATAGAGAATGGTTAAATAAAGTATAGGTTCTAATGAAATGAAAAATGCCCAGAAAGATTTTTGGGCATTTTTTATATTCTTTATAGATAATATTGAAGTATTAAATGAGTTAAATAAATGAATAAAACATCAAAATCAATAAGAATAAGATAGTAATTATTAATCTAAATCTATTATATTGACAGATTATTACAATAGATATATACTGAAATTATCAATAAATAATGAAATTTATTATCAATAAAATAAAAACTTTATTATGCTAAAAATCCAATTTACCAATAAAGCTAGACGGATATGTAATAATAGGAATTTAGATAGAAGTAGGTGATAATTATACAAGCTATTATAGAAAAGTATAATTTTTTTGATTCTGATATGAAGATATATAGAAAAACAGACTTAAAAACTATATGTAATATTAAATGTAGAGATGGATTTGGAGTTATGACATGTTATCATGTTTTTCCAGGAATAGATTTAATTTTTAATGATTTTCATTCCTATCACTGTGAAGAAGCTCATAACTTAAAGAGTGAACTAATAGAAATTAATTATTGTCATAAAGGGAGATATGAAAGTATATTTGATGGCAATAAATATGAATATTTAAAGGAAGGAGATTTAGCATATAATATTGTTGGATCTAACTATGAATCAGGTGGATTTCCAATGGGGCATTATGAAGGTTGCTCAATATTAATAGACTATTCTATAGCAAAAAAATTTTTTTTATGCAATTATAATGATTTAAACATTGATTTAGGAAAAATGAAAAGATTAATGTTTAATAATAATTGGTATTTTATTGAAAAATCGAAACCTGAAATTGTAAATATTTTTAAAGATTTATACAATACACCATCAATTAATAAATTATATTTTTATAAATTAAAAGTTTTAGAAGTATTTTTGTTTTTAAGTAAATATAGAGATGTAAAAGATCAAGAAAAATCTTATTATTATACAAAAGAACAAGTTAATTTAATTAAGGATGTTAGAAATTCAATTTTTGAATATTATAATAGAAAAATAACAGTAAAGGAATTGTCAAAGATTTATAATGTAAGCACAACTTTTTTGCAAAATGGATTTAAAGATATTTTAGGTAAAACAGTAGCAGAATATATTAGGGAATTTAGAATATATAAAGCTGCAAAAATGATAAAAGAGACAAATCAAAGTATTATGGAAATTGCATTATGTGTTGGTTATGATAACCCAAGTAAGTTTGCATCTGCATTTAAAAAAGTCATGGGAAGTACACCGCTTAAGTATAGAAACAATTTTTAATTCAAATGGATTATTTTAATTTTTTTGGAGTAGAGAAAGAATAGATGGATTAGTAAAATATGAATTAGTCACATTAAAGAAAATAACAACTCAAATATACCAGCATACTGACTTGTTATTTATTTTAATGTGCCTTAGCTAGAGGAATCTCTGGTTAATTCATATTTTATTTTTTTATCTAGATTTTAAAAAATTATTGATATTTTAAAGTATAAATACTACTTTAAAATTTAAGTCTTAATATTAAATTTAAATTATAGAACAATATCAGTATTTGTTTAAAATTTAGAAAATTATTAAAAGGAGAGGTGAATATGAAAGAAAAAGATGATGAAAAAATTAGTATACTTTCATTTGCAGGTAATTATAAATATTTAACAATATTAGGATGTATCCTGTCAGGAATTAGTGCAATATTAGCACTTGTGCCATATTTATATATATGGAAGGTAGTATATGAGATATTTATGGCATTGCCTAATATTAATAATGCGTCAAATATTGCATATTATGGTTGGATGGCAGTATCTTTTTCAGTTGGAGCAATTTTAATATATTTTATAGCTCTTATGTGTACTCATTTATCAGCTTTTCGTGTGGCAAGAAATATGAGAAGTCAGGCACTTCATCATATAGTAAAATTACCACTTGGATATTTTACAGAGAATGGAAGCGGTAAGCTTCGTAGAATAATTGATGAAAGTTCAGGGCAAACAGAAACATTTTTAGCACATCAATTACCAGATTTAGTAGGTGCAATTGTAACTCCAATTGCTATGTTAGTACTTTTATTAGCGTTTGATTGGAGATTAGGTATAATTAGCTTAATTCCTATTATTATATCATTTGTATTTTTAAGTAGAATGATGGGAGATAAAAGGAAATCAGCTGTAGAAGAATATCAGAATGCATTAGAGGATATGAACAATGAAGCTGTAGAATATATAAGAGGAATTCCTGTAGTTAAGACATTTGGACAAAGTATATTTTCATTTAAGAATTTTCATGATGCAATTATGAGATATACAAAATGGACAGTAAATTATACTGTATCACTTAGAATTCCTATGTGTAATTTTACTGTGGCTATTAATGGTATTTTTGTATTTTTAATTCCAGCTGGTATCTTATTAATTGCAAGTGCAGTAGATTATAAAGCATTTTTATTAAATTTTATATTTTATATTATATTTACTCCAATTATTACAATTATGGTCAATCGTATAATGTTCATGGGAGAAGGAACTATCATGGCTAAAGATTCAGTAAAACGTGTTTGGAATATATTAAATGAAGAAACATTAAATGAAACAAAAAATCCAAGAAAACCAAAGAATTCAACTATTGAATTTAATAATGTTTCTTTTACTTACAAAGATGCAACTAAACCAGCAATTAAGAATTTATCATTTAAGATAAAGGAAGGATCAACAGTAGCATTTGTTGGGCCATCAGGAGGCGGTAAAACAACAGTTGCAAGTTTGATTCCAAGATTTTGGGATGTGGATACAGGAAGCATAACAATTGGTGGTGCAGATGTAAGAAATATTAAGACAAAGGATTTAATGAATATGGTATCTTTTGTGTTTCAAGAAACAAATTTATTTAAAGAAAGCCTTTTTGAAAATATTAGATTATCAAGACCTAATGCTACAAGAGAAGAAGTATTAAAGGCTGCAAAAGCGGCACAATGTGAAGAAATATTTGAAAAATTTCCAGATGGAATGGATACAATTGTTGGAACTAAAGGAGTATATTTATCAGGAGGAGAAGCTCAACGTATTGCTTTAGCAAGAGCAATTTTAAAAGATGCTCCAATTGTACTTCTTGATGAAGCAACAGCCTTTGCAGATCCAGAGAATGAATATCAAATACAACTTGCTTTTGAAAATTTAACAAAGGGTAAAACTGTACTTATGATTGCACATAGGTTATCAACAATACAAAATTCAGATTGTATTATGGTATTAAAAGATGGAGAAGCTATAGAGAAAGGTACTCATAGTGAGTTGATTAAAAATGGTGAAACTTATGCTTCAATGTGGAAAGATTATCAAAGTTCTATTACTTGGAGAGTAGAAAACTCTTATGTTGAAAATAAGAGAGAGGAGGGAGCTTTGAATGGTTAATTATTTGAGATATAAATTTGCATTAAGTGAACAAGGGGCAAAGGATTTAATTAAAGCAAGTATTGCTTGTACTTTAACAAATATAAGTTTAATGTTTCCAATTGGAATTATATATATTCTTTTAAAGGAAATGATAGATCCTATATTAAATGGAGGAAATCCATCGTTTAATTTAGGAAAATATATAGTTCTTTCAATAGTAGTATTAATTCTTATATTTGTATTCCAATATTTTCAATATAATAAAACATTTTTTGCTTCATATACAGAAAGTGCTAATAAGAGAATATCTTTGGCGGAACAATTAAGAAAATTACCTTTATCTTTTTTTGGTAAAAAAGATTTATCAGATTTAACAACAACTATAATGGGAGATTGTGCAGGTCTTGAAACAGCTTTTTCTCACTATATTCCTGAATTAATAGGTGCTGTATTATCTGTCATTATTGCGTCGATTGGTTTGTTTGTTATGGACTGGAAATTATCAATAGCACTTTTATGGGTTATACCAGTAGCATTTATAATTGTAGTTATTGGTAAGGCACAACAAGATAAAGTAAATAATATAAATAAACAAATAAAGCTTGATTATAATGATAATATTCAAGAATGTATTGAAACAATTCGTGAACTTAAAGCTAATAATAAAAGTAATAGTTATCTAAAAGAATTAGATAAAAAACTAAAAAAATCTGAGAGTATTCAAATTAAAGCAGAACTTAATACGGCAATGTTTGTTGTTTCAGCACAGATGTTATTAAAGATTGGAATTGCAACAGTTGTACTAGTTGGAGGAATGAGTTTATTAAAAGGAGAGACGGATTTACTTACTTTTATTATGTTTTTAATTGCTGCTTCTAGAATATTTGATCCTCTTTCTTCATCACTTATTAATCTTGCAGCTATATTTAGTACATTACTTCAAATAAAGCGTATGCAAGAAATTGAAGGTCAAAAGATTCAAACAGGAATAGATAATGCCACATACAATGGATATGATATGTGCTTTGAGAATGTTGGATTTTCCTACAATGATAATGAACAAGTCTTAAATAATGTATCATTTATAGCAAAGCAAGGAGAAATTACTGCATTAGTAGGTCCAAGCGGTGGAGGTAAAAGTACTGCAGCTAAGTTAGCAGCAAGATTTTGGGATATTGATAAAGGCACAATTACTTTAGGTGGTACTGATATTTCACAGGTTGATCCTGAACATTTGCTTAAAAATTATTCTATAGTATTTCAAGATGTAGTTTTATTTAATAATACTGTTATGGAAAATATTCGTATAGGTAAAAGAAATGCTACAGATGAAGAGGTTATTAAAGCAGCTAAGGCTGCAAGATGTGAGGAATTCATATCTAAAATGCCACAAGGATATAAGACTATTATTGGTGAAAATGGTTGTACATTATCTGGAGGAGAAAGGCAAAGGTTGTCTATTGCAAGAGCATTATTAAAGGATGCTCCAGTTGTACTCCTTGATGAGGCAACAGCGTCACTTGATGTAGAAAATGAGACAAAAATCCAAGAAGCAATTAGTGAACTTGTTAAGAATAAAACAGTTCTTGTAATTGCTCATAGAATGAGGACAGTAGCAGGAGCTGATAAAATCGTTGTCTTAAGTGATGGACATGTAGCAGAAATGGGATCACCAAAAGAATTATTAAATAATGATGGAATTTATACTAACATGGTAAGACTACAAAAGAAAAGTAGTGAATGGAAGTTAATTAAGTAATTCTAATGCCAGTTCGCCCTTATACTAGAATATTAACACTTTTCTAAAATACAGTGATAAATTAAAAAGCCAATGCTTAATAATACTAAGCATTGGCTTGAAATTTCTTAAATTTATATCCAAAATACCGATACTCTGATTTTGACACCTATCTCTCGAGAGCTGGATGTTCAGATAAAAATATTAAGGCAGTTACTTAGATAGGTATTTTTTTAAAATTAAAAAAAGTCTTGTCTATTTTAAATTCATCAAGTTTTTTACCTTTTGAGCTTATTGCACATACTTTTATACAATCTGAATCTATATCTACGACTAAAAAATGATATATAGCAATAGGGGGTACTATAACTCCTTGTTTACTTTTATATTTATCACGAAGTTTTTCACCACCACCACCTGCAATTACTTGAATGATCTCTCTTTCGTAAGCAAATTTTCCGTTATTAAATGAATTATTAATTATTCTTCTAGAATAATTATGTTCATGTCCGGAGAAAACTATATCTATATCATATTTATCAATTATTTTCCAAAAATAATCTCTATATTCAGGATATAAATCAAGACAGTGACCAAGATGAGCTCCTGTAGGAAATGCCGGTGAATGTACAAAAACAAGCTTATTTTTTTTATATTCAGAGACTTTTTTTTCAAACCAGTTAAGTTGAACTTTATCAATTTTATGGGTTGATCCATAGTGAAAAGCATTAAGTACTATAATTCTAGTATCATCAAAATCTATATAATAAACTGTCTTATTATATTCATCAAGAAATTCACTAGGTTTTAAATCACTATAAATAGTACTAAAGATTTTTTCAAATCTATCATCTATAGGCTCTATATTAACTTCATGGTTACCTACTACAGGTATCAATGGTTTATCTGGATGATATTTTTCTATTAAGTTTCTTAATCTATTTAATTGAAAGGTTAGTACTTCCTCTTTACAACTTCCAGCTACAGTATCTCCACACATTACAATAAATTCAGGCTCAGGATCTAATTTGCATGTCTCGTTCATTATTTCTTTTAATACTTTTTCATTTATACCATTTTTTTTGCCTTTTGAGTCACTAAAAATTATAAATCTCATTTTTTCTCCTCTTATAATAGTAATTGATTAATTTAATGATAATTTACTTAGAGTAATTTAACCATTTAGTATAAATATTAGGTCTATTAGTTTTTACAAAATCTAAAAATTGTTTTTTATAACCAAGTTTTTGTAAGCTTCTAATAATTAAATATGGGTATATAGTTTTCTTTTTCATAGCTCTAGCAGTATCAATGAGTCTTATTTCATTTGATGATGTCAGAAAAATATGAAATAGTGCTGCATCCAATCGGGAATATCCTACCAAGTTCATAGCTTCATAAATTTCAATAATCTTATTTGAAATATTTCCAGTAAGGCAATGTGTTGATAAGTATTTATCTAACTCAATACCATCTATATATTCACGTATAATATAATCTTCACCAAATGAATAAAGTCTTGGAAAATGAGAATCTATTTGAGCCATAGCCAAAGTTTCTATTTCATCATGGCAAACTTGTTTTCTTTTAAAAACTTTTATACATTTATGTGAGTCAATTTTGTATACTTTACCTTGAGTTCCAGCGCCTAAAAATTTCAAGTGTTTTATATTGAATCCAGCATATAGTTTAATAATAATCACCTAATCATATAGTAATATAAGATTAATATATGATTAAGAATAATTTTTTGATTAATATATTTATTTTTTATTTTTCACATCAGGAAAATTATTATTTCCTTTTTAGACACGTTATGTGATAAAATATCAAGATATATAGCCATTAGAAAAACGAAGGAGGAAAAAAGAAAACTTTATGAAGAAATTTTTGAGTGAATTTAAACAATTTGCACTAAAAGGAAGTGTAATTGACTTAGCAGTTGGTGTATTAATAGGTGGTGCATTTCAAGGAATAGTAAAATCATTAACAAATGATATAATATCACCAATAATAGGGGTGTTTGCCAACAAGGATTTTAGTGATTTAACATTAGAAATTTTTAGTGTAAGTATTAAATATGGCTCTTTTATAACTGCAGTCATAAATTTTTTAATTATGGCATTTTTAATATTTTTACTTGTTAAAGGTGTAAACAAATTAAGTGATTTAGGAATAAAAAATAAAGTTGAAGAAGTAAAAGAACCTACAAATAAAGAATGTCCTTTTTGTTGTAGTGAAATTGACATAAAAGCCACTCGTTGTCCTAAATGTACATCTCAGTTAGAAGAATAAAATTTAAATTATTAATAGGATTTTATTAAAGGTACATGTATTTAATATGTGTACCTTTAATAAATTATGAAGTTAAAAATGTTATATTGATAATAGCAAGTTAAATTTTACCATGATAATATATTTATTATTTCAAGAATTGATTAGTTCTGCCCATATTGTAGGCAAGCTTTATTATTGACTTTTCTTCTTCAGACATTTTTTTATTATACATTTTTTCAAATTGAGCAAATAATCCCTTAGTATTAACGTCTTGCTTAGGCTTTGAAATTCTTTTTGTACTAATATTATTATAGGTACTAGCTTCTATTTCAGGAGTATAAAGTTTTTTAAATATTTCAGCAGTATAATAAGCATCATTAAACGCATCGTGAAAATCTTCTTTAATAGGAATATTAAAAAATTCAACAGCAGATCTTAAGCCGACTCTGGTTCCCTTGGGAGTTTTTATATATTTTGAAGCGATTTTTTGAACATCGATATATTTTTTAAAGTTATCTATTGAGCTTAAATTGTGAAATTTTATATTTTTCATAAGTTCTTTAATGTCAGAAGTTCCCCAAATACATAATGTAAATTCTTCATCACTAATAAAATTTACGAAATCATTATATACATCAGGAAAATAATTATGTAAATTTACCATTGCAGTTGTTATTTTAGTTAAGTTTTCTATATAAGGATGAATTTCTGTATGAATAGTAGGTTTAACTAATCTATTAAAGGTTGAAGTTATTTCTAAGTCATTATTAAGTTTTAGTGCTCCAATTTGGATTATTTCAAAAGTAAGTTTGGAAGCATTGGCGTCCTTTGACTGTTGTTGATTAAATTCTAAATCATATACTATATAGTTCATTATATTTACCGTCCTTTTATATCTCGTATATATTAATATTAGTATAACCACTATAAAAATAAAATCTATAAATACAAATTTATTAAATAAACTACAGGAGTGAAAGAATAAAAAAATGCTATATAAGGAGTAATATTTAATAATACTTCTTATATAGCACTAAATTGAGATTTTACATTCTATTATAGTTTTAAGCTAATAACAAAATAATATATTTAATAATCTGAGATTCTTTGTTTTAATACAATTATACAATTACTTTTTGAGCACTACTAAGAATAGGAGCTGCTGGAGTTAAATTAGTTGTTATAACGAAATCTGGTGAAGTACATACTGTTGAAGCAGTTCCACCTGATGGTGTATAAACAAGTTTTGCAGTTGCATCACTATTAACAAAATCATCAGTTACATCAGCGATGTTAGTACCTGTCTTTGCTGGTACTTCAATATAAACTGTGTTATTCTTCATGTTTTGGCTTTGAGTAAATTTAATAGTTATAACATTACCAACAATTGTAGCTACAGTTGGAGTAACTGGAGTTTGAGCTGCATCTCCAATATATACCTTTATATTTGCTTCAGGTCCAGGAACAAGGTGGCTTTCAGCAGTTATAACTATTTCATATTCTAATTCAGTAGTTTCCATACTGCCTATACCAGGAATATTAGCCATAAGGTATAAATCTTTGTTAGGAGCTTTTTCTACAGTATAGGCACTTCCAAATCCAAATAGATTACATTTTCCAAAGGTATTAAGTGTTGCTTCAGCAGTAGTAGTAGATAATTCAGTACCAGTTGCATTTAATGCTTTAATAGTTGCGATATTTTTTAATGGAGTACCTGCAGCAGCAGCAGCAGCTATAGCAGCAAGTAAAGTATCAGCATTTGTTACAGTAACAGGAATTGAAGCTTTTACTTTTTTTATTGCAGTAAGATTTCCTACTATTGTGTTGTCAAGAGCTAATGCTATACTAGTTGCTGTAGAAGTATCAGTGACTCCAGCAGTAGTTGCTGTAGTACTATCATTTATATAAATTTTAGCTGGTTTTGTAGTTGTATTATAAGATAAACCTGCAGCTAATGGATCAGTAATAGTTATTTCGTCAAATGTTGTATTTACTGGGATATTAAATATAACATCAAATTGTAATATTGAACCGGTTGAAATACGCATTTTTTATCCTCCCTATATATTAAGTTAGTTTAATTAATAATTAATTTTGTTTGAATAATTATTAATATATAATATGATTATTTATTAAATATTGATACACAATACATATAAAACAAAATTTTACTTTTTTACATAATAGTCATTGAACTTGAATGTATATTTTTGAAGTTTTGGGAATCAAAAGAAATAATTAATTTTGATGGAATATTATTATCACATTTGGGAATATTGCTTATATTAAAAAGTACATCATTATCTATTTTCTTTGCATACACTTTAAAAGGTTTATTATTTAATTTAGCAGTAACACAGGATATATCAGAAATAAAACCTATAGGTGTTGAATATTTATAAATCATATTATTTACAGGCGCACAGCCAGTATTTTCTATTTCTATCTTTCCACAATTAGAATCAGTATTTATTTGTAAAATAGCTTGATCAACAGTAATTATCAAAGGCATATTATCTTCCTCAATAAAAGGCTCATTTGATGATAGAGGAGATAAAAGATTTATATAATTACTGATAGATGAATTAATTAAATTTTTGAAGATAGCTTTAATGTAAAATACAACATCTAACTTTTCATTTGGTTGTAATTTACATAAACATACACAGTTGTCATTAAAATTGTCACAGGAATACACTTCTTTTGTATTAGAATTGACTAAAGAACCTGGGATGAATTTAAAATTGCTGTCATTTGAAAATTTCAATTTTAAAGGATAAATAGTACTATTACTTTCATTTTTAAAAATCAAATTTACTGATATTATATCATTAGTTTTGATTTTCGAAATAGGGGACAAATTATAATTATTATCATTGCTAAAATATAATTGTTTGGGACAATTTTCATAAAATGGAATATTAAATTCTACAGGTAGATACTCATCAGTGGAAGTAGAAATGACAGGATTAATTTTGATTTGTTTTTTTAATTTAAGCATATTTTTCTCCTTAAATTTTTAATACTTACAGTATATTCATATACAACTAATTGGGGATTTTATGAATACAAGTAAGTTGTTATTTCATAATATGAAGTAATAAGTTATTAAATAGGAAGGAATTTTATATGTATAAAGATGAAGAAAATAATATTAAAGATAAAGATATAATTAATTTAATTAATTATAAGAATAAGATAATAATAATAACTTCAGATATAAATGAAATTACTTTTACAAGTGAAGGAAATGAATGCAATGCAGGAATACTTGTTAAGAATAGAAACAGTGATTTAATAATTAAAATAAATAATGTGTATTTAAATTCTATTAATCAAATTGCAATTGATTTCAGAGGAGGAAAAAATTGTGATTATAAAAATAAATTAGTATATTCAGGAATTAATACTATAATGAGTGAAGATAATATTGGTATTTGTATAAGTAATAATCAAACTGTTGAAATAACAGGTTGTGAAAATTGTAGATTAAATATAAATGGTGGATCAGAGATGCCAGCAATAGGAAATAACGAATGGACAGCAGGAGGGGGACATCTTATATTTTCAGGATATGGCAATATTGAAATAATAGGTGGAGCTGGATGTAAATGTTATGAGAATTTAGAACATAAAGGAAAGTGTGGTTCTTATGCTATAGGATTTTGTGAGACAAATATTAACGACACTTCAACAATAAAGATATTAGAAAATGTAAATTTAAAGGCAATAGGTGGAAATGGTCAAAGTATTTCTAGTATAGCATTAAATAAATGTAGTGGTTGTGGTGGTGCTGCAATAAGTATAGGAGATAATAGCAGCTTTGAAAAAATAGGTTTAGGTGTTTTAGAACTTATAGGAGGGGACAGTGGAGAAAGTATAGGAGAATATGCTTGTGGCAATTGTGCAAATGGTGGAGATGCTATTAAAATTAAGAGCGGATTAATTAATATTAATAGTCCAGCTATTTTAAAAGGCGGAAAAGGTGGAAGTATTAGCTCCAAGTGTAAAAATGTTATTTCTAAGGGTGGAAAAGGTGGGGATTGTATTTCAATTTCAGAAAGTGAGTTAGATGAAAAGTTAAAAAAAGTTAAAATAAAAATTGATAATTGTGTACAAGCTAAAGGCGGAGATGGTGGAAATTCTGGAGTTTATTTTAATAATGAAAATATATTAGGAAATGACGGTGGGGATGGTGGTAATTTTATAAATTCTAATGATTTCAAAGTGGAAGTTGCTATAGGTGATATTTACTTTAAGGGTGGAAAAGGTGGAAAAGGTGGAGAAGGTCAGATGAGAGGTCATAATGGAATAATAGGTAATAAATTTAAAGGTGATAATATTTATTATACTGAATTTATAAAAGAAGAAAACCATAAATTAGGTAAATATAATGAAGAGATAGATGATTTAGTTGATGAAGGTAGTAAACATTCAGATGAATCTGTAAAAGAGGAACAACAAAAATTATGTGAGGTATTAGAGCTGGTAATAGATAAACAATTTGAAGGGAATTATTTAGAAAATCATGAAGATTCAGGTGAAGAAGAAAATAAGCTTGTTAAATTAGAAAATGAAATTTTAAATGTAGAATATATGGAAGTATCAAATAAATCCAATAATATTATGATAAGAATATTTCAGCATATAGTAAATTTAATTAAGAAAAATTAAATTATATGAAGAATGGAAGATTAATAAAGAATTTTACTTGAAAGACTTGTATCCATACAATTGCAATAAATCTCTTTGAGTAATATAATTATTTTGCAGTATTTTGAAAGTAAGATATAAATTACAAGGGGAGATAATTATATGGAAAATAAGAATAAAAAGATTATGAAACTAATACAAACAGCTATACTTGCAGCATTATGTTTTGTATCATTTACATTTCTTCAAATTAAAATTCCAGTACCAGGGGGAGATGCTACTTCATTGCATATAGGAAATGCTTTTTGTGTACTTGCAGCATTACTTCTTGGCGGATGGTATGGTGGATTTGCAGGAGCTATTGGAATGACAATAGCAGATATACTTGATCCTGTATATATTTTAGGTGCACCAAAAACTTTTGTATTAAAATTTTGTATAGGTTTAATAACAGGAGTCATAGCACATAGATATGCAAAAATTGATAGTAGCAGTGATAAACAATATATATTTAAATGGAGTACAATTGCTGCAATTTGTGGTTTAGCATTTAATGTTGTATTTGATCCTATAGTTGGATATTTTTATAAACAATATATATTAGGTCAACCTCAACAAATGGCCTCTGTTTTAGCAAAACTAAGTGCAGTGACTACATTTATTAATGCAGTAGTATCTGTGGTTTTAGTTAGTTTTATATATAATGCAATAAGACCAATTTTAATAAAGTCAGGATTACTATTAAATGATTAAAGCATTAATTAATAAAAAAGTAGTAACTTATATTTATAGTACGAGTTACTACTAAATTTTATTGGCGTGTTTTAATAGAATAATAAGTATTATATAATATAATAAATTAAAGAAAGGCAGAGGTAGTTTCAACAATGAGAATATAATTTACACTTTTATTTATTAAGTATAACAAAGAACTTTTAACTAAAAAAATAGTCTATATATTAGGACTTTTTTTGTTGTACTAGCGGTTTATCACTATAATAAAGAATAGGGATGTACTTGAAGTAGATATCATTGACAATTTAGAAAAATAAAATTATAATAGTAAAAAATATATTAATAATCTGATGAAGAGGAAGAGTAATTAGATTAAGCTTCAATAAAGAGAGCTAGGGACGGTGAAATCCTAGTAAGAAGAGATTTAATGAATGGGCCTCAGAGGAATAAAGAGAAATCATAGTTAGAGAGTATCGGAATGGTGTGCTGCACCTTATAGCAGATAGAGTATGTTAGTACTTGATTTTGAGTGGTGTAATTATAAAAAATTAGGGTTTGCTTACAATTATTTTTTATTACACAATTTAGGTGGCAACACGGATATTATCTCCGTCCTATTAATTTAGGACGGAGTTTTTTTGTTTAATAAAATTAAATCAAGGAGTGAGTTTTATGAAAAAAGAAATAATTTTAACAGGAGATAGACCAACAGGAAAATTGCATATTGGACATTATGTAGGGTCTTTAATGAATAGAGTTCAGTTACAAAATTGTGGTTTGTATAATAACTATATAATGATAGCAGATCAACAAGCATTAACTGATAATGCACGAAATCCAGAAAAAATCAGGAAAAGTTTAATAGAGGTTGCATTAGATTATTTGGCAATTGGAATAGATCCATCAAAATCTACAATTTTCATTCAATCTCAAATCCCAGAGCTTAATGAATTAACTATGCATTATTTAAATTTAGTTACAGTTTCAAGGTTAGAAAGAAATCCAACAGTTAAAAGTGAAATTAAAGAAAAAGATTTTAATGTAAGTATTCCAACTGGATTTCTTATTTATCCTGTAAGTCAAGCAGCAGATATTACAGCTTTTAAGGCAGATGTTGTTCCAGTTGGAGAAGATCAACTTCCTATGATTGAGCAAACTAGGGAAATAGTAAGAAGTTTTAACTCAATTTATAAAAAGGATATATTAATAGAGCCAAGAGCAGTACTTTCAAAGGAGGGATTAGGAAGATTACCAGGAATTGATGGGAAGAATAAAATGAGTAAGTCGTTAAATAATGCAATATATCTATCAGATGAACCAGATATAATAAAAAACAAGATTATGTCTATGTATACAGATCCAAATCATATTAAGGTAGAGGATCCAGGTGAAGTAAATAATAATACTGTTTTTACATATTTAGATGCATTTTGTAATGATAAGATTAAGTTAGAAGAGATGAAAGAACATTATAAGAGAGGTGGTTTAGGTGATATAAAAGTAAAGAAGTATTTAAATGAAATACTTCAAGCAGAACTTGAACCAATAAGAAATAAAAGAAAAGAATTTAAAAGAGATATAGCATATGTATATGATGTTTTAAAAAATGGAAGTGATAATGCCAGAAATATAGCAGCAAATACTCTTTCAGAAGTTAGAGAAGCAATAGGAATAGAATACTTTAAATATTAGAGAGTTCAGATTTTAAATGAAAAATCAATAAAAAGAGTATAGACAGAATTATTTTAAAAAATCTAAATAAATATTTAATTAGGTGGCTGTATCAAAATAAATTTGATACAGCCACCTAATTATAATATTATTCAGATAAGGATTTAATTTCTTTGTAGCTATTAAGATCTGTATAAAGTTCTCCCTTTATAGGATTACGTTTTGTTTTCTTAATCTTATAAATATAGTATACAAATACTGCGATATTTGATAATAATGCTGCTAAGCTTACGATAAATAAAGCAGTTGTATTATGTGATGATCTAACTGCAAATTGAGATTCATCAATGAAACTAGGACATGTCATTGCAAACATGCACCACAATGCAAGTGTTTGTGCACGATGTTGTAACCAAGCACCTTTCTTTATAAAGAAAGCGGCAATTGTAGGAGCAAAAAGTAATGCTATACCACAGTACCATGCATGGTTAGGTAGGCAATTATATGTGTATGCAAAGTTCCAAATATCATATGCTATAATCCAGAACCAAAGCATATCAGGCCATAACATATCTTTGCTCTTATCCTTACTGATACAGATTCCAAACCAACCTGTAATTGTAATGATATTTAAGATACCAGCAATCCCATTCATAACATTCCAAGAACCGCTTACAGTAACCATTCCCTCAAACACTTCTTTATTAAGATGTAGTCCGTAAATTTGAAAATCACGTGCTACTGCTTCACAAATATTGATTGCTAAAATTAATGGTGGGAAACATAAAGCCCACTTTTTGCTACTAGCACCTTTTATATGTCTAATTAGAAAGAAACCAATACATCCTGCTAGTGATGAATATACTTTAGCATAATGAAACCAATCATTTACGCTTGTCCCTTTAGTAGTTTTGGGCCATACAACAAAAGTAAGAAATAACGGTAAGATAATGAAAAGCAATAGTCCACCCCATTTAAACCTACGGCCTAATTCATTAAGTACAATTAACATTAGGAATACTGTTAATAGCATAAGCCAATTCGAAAAAGGCTGTGCTTCAAAAAAAAACATAATTAATCCCCCTTAGTAAAAATACAATTGTTATAGCATTTTATAACTAATTTTGTTATTATTTACTAATATTAGTATACACATCTATATAATGCTTTATAACTAAATTTAAAATTTTTTATAATCTTAGAGTTAATGTTCATTTCTACTAATTCTTTTATTTTTGTATTTATATTTTTTACGTAAAAGGAAAAGATATAAATAAATAATTAATTTTATATGCAATTATATTTGTTTTTTTAGAAATAAAAATATCTCGAAAGGAAAAGATTTTTAATGAATAATAGAAATAGTAAGCTAACTATTAGAATAGCAGTATTATTTGAAATAATTTTAGTGATTTCTGCTGTTTTTAGTATTATATCAAAACAATGGAAGAGTTCAGCTTTGTTACTCTTAGCTATTATATGTATTATACTTCCTTTTATAATTACCAATATTGCTAATAGAAAGAATATAGTACTACCTTCTAGCTTTCAATTAGTATGGATATTATTTATTTTACTTACACTATACTTTGGAGAATTTAAGAAATTCTATATTACATTTTGGTGGTGGGATTTACTTATTCATGCTATATATGGTAGTTATGCAGTTATTATAGCATTGAATTTAATTCAAGGAATTATTACAAAGAATAAACAAACAACTAAACAACGATTTACTATTTTTAGCCTAATATTTGCATTTAGTTTTTCAATTGCTTTAGGTACTATATGGGAAGTATTTGAGTTTGTAGGAGATTATCTATTTAAAACAACTATGATAAAGGGTGGCCTTGAAGATACGTTATCAGATCTCATTGTAAAAGTTTTATCTGCCTTTATTACTTCTATAATATGTTATTATAGTGAATCGAGGAACTAAAAATAGTGAATTTTAGATCTAATATGATTGGTAATAGAGTTTTAGCTGTTAAAGGAATCATCTATTATTTTTTTAATAAACTTAAAAGCCAATGCTTAACAATAAGTATTGGCTTGAAATTTTTAATTATGATATCCAAAATATCGATACGCTAATTTTGACGAGTTCTTTCTTTGCTTATTTTAAAATTTAAGAATTTTTTTTGTAGTTTTGGTAAAAATAACTTCATTGAGAACTATGCTTAAGTCATATTTAATTAAGAAGGGAGTTTTTTACTTGAAGAAAAACAATTCTTATGGATTAAGAAGGAATGTTTTAAGAGAGCTTAATCAAGGATTTTCTTGTATTCATGAAAATTTTAAGTATTTTAGAAAGTTATCCAAAGGAAGAAATAAAGTTCTTGGAGCATCTGAGTGGCTTCTTGATAATATATATTTAATTGAAAAAGAATATAAGGCAATTAAGAAGGAAATGCCTATTGATTATTTTAAGTTATTACCGTCCATGACAGAATTTATTGATAATATAGATCATAAGAGAACGCATGAAATTAATAATACATTTAAAAGTAAGAATTTTGATGAGAAAAGAGATTTTGAAAAGAAAAATTATGAAAATTATAATGAATCTGAAAATGAACTTCCCCGTATTTTTGTAGTTGCAAAGAATTATGTAAATTTAGGCGGAGATATTGATGGTGAGAGCTTTATTAAATATATTAATAAAATTCAGGAAGAAAATTTAGGTGTGGATTTAGAGTGTAATAATGTAAGTGAAAAATTGTTTAGTAAAATAGATAATAGTAGGAGTAATATAGATGGACCAAAAGAGGATATTAATATTGTAAATAAAGATATGGCTTTTACTATTGGTGAACTTTGGGCTTTTCCACTTATGCTTAAAACAGCAATAATAATAAATTTATCACAATATACTAATAATCTTGTTGATATTCAAAAGGAAATCTTACAGGGAAAAATTGTTGCTGAGAGAGTTGTAGATGCTATAAGTAACAATAAACTTAATGAGGAACTTGAAAATATTAATGCTAAAGTTAGTCCGTTATTTTTAAGAGAATTTTTTAGAATTTTAAGGGAGAATTCCATAGAGAATAAGAGTATTTATGATTTTGTAAGGCTTAAATGGGGAATAGAAGAAGATCTTAATAATTATACTACTAGGAGCAACTTAAGAGAGGAATTTTTAGAAAGATATATTGGGAACTATATAACTTCAATTAGAAAAATTGAGAATATAAGTTGGAGAAATTTCTTTGAAAATACATCTTTAGTAGAAAGGATTCTAAGAGAAGATCCTGTTAATGTTTATGGAAGCATGGATTTTGAATCTAAGGATTATTATAGGCATAAACTTGAAAGTATAGCTAGAATAACTAATAAAAATGAACTTAAAGTAGCACATAATGTATTACAACTTTCAATAAAGAACAAAAATGAGAACAAGGAATCTTATAAGTGTCATGTTGGATATTACTTAATTGATAATGGTATAAGTGAATTGGATGGATATTATAATAATGTAAATCATGCAATTTCTGAAGGTACATATTTAGCAATAAATATTTTGGGAACATTTCTTATAAGTACACTTTTTTTATTTATAAGTAGCTTGGGTGGCGTAAAGTATACTAAGGCTGAGTACCTAATTTTATTTTTAGTCAGTATAATTCCTATAAATGAAATTATAATTGGACTTATTAATTGGATTGTAAGTAAAACCGTACAGATTAGATTAGTACCTAAGATGGATTTTAGTGAAGGAATTCCAGATGATTGCAAGACAGTAGTAGTCATTCCTGCAATTGTAAATTGCAAAGAAAAGGTTAAATCTCTTATGGAAAAATTGGAAGTTGCTTATTGTGGAAATAAGGACAAAAACATTTATTTTGCATTACTTAGTGACTTTGCGGATTCAAATTTTCAGGTTGAAGAGAATGATAAGGAAATAATTAAATGTGGAATTGAATGTGCAAGAAAGTTAAACAATAAATATTCTAAAGATAATTACCTAAATAATAATGAAGCAAAATTTTTCTTTTTTAGTAGAGAGAGAATTTATAATAAAAAGCAAAATGTTTTCATGGGAAGAGAAAGAAAACGTGGAAAGCTTATGGAATTTATGGCTCTCATCAGAGGAAAAACAAATCATACTTATAATGTTCTAAGTTCAGAAATAAAAATACTTAAGGATGTTAAATATTTAATTACTTTAGATGAAGATACATTTATGCCAAGAGAAAGCACTTTTAAACTTATAGGTGCCATGAGCCATGTACTTAATGTACCCTATGTTAAGGATAATGAAGTTTTAAGAGGATATGGTGTTATGCAACCTAAGGTTAGCATAAGTTTAGAATCTAAAAATCAAACATATTTCTCAAATATTTTTGGTGGAGAAGGAGGCGTAGATGGTTATTCAGTAGCTTATTCTGATACATATCAGGATTTGTTTGGTCAAGGATCTTTTACAGGCAAGGGAATAATTAATATAGATGAATTTTATAATATACTAAATACTTCAATAAAAGATGATAGAATTTTGAGTCATGATCTTTTAGAAGGAGCTCTTGCAAGATGTGCCTTAGTTAGTCAGGTGGAATTCATAGATGGATATCCAGCTTTTTATGAGAGTAGTTGTAGAAGATTGCATAGATGGGTTAGGGGGGATTGGCAACTTATAGGTTGGTTATTTTCTAAAAAAATAAGTTCTCTTAACAAGTGGAAAATATTTGATAATTTAAGAAGAAGCCTTTTAGCACCTAATTTATTAATAGCATTGATTCTTTCTTTGACTATTTTAAATGGAAGAAGTCAGATTGCATTACTCTGCTTTTTAGCACTTATGAATTCTTTAGTGTTTACAGTTACAGATTTTGTTGTTACCCCTAAAAATAAACTTATGGGAACATTTAAAAGTTTTCAGCAAATACTTTTAATATTTACATTTATTCCGTATCAAGCATTTTTAATGATGGATGCAATAATAAGAACATTATTTAGACTATGTATATCTAAAAGAAATCTTTTAGAGTGGCAATCTTCTGATTCTGTAGAAAAAAAATATAGTAATACTTTTAAATCATATTTAAAAAGAATGTGGATTGCTCCAATAATGGGATTATTAGTATTATATTTATCTATCTATAATCCTATTGGGGTTATTGTTTATAGCGTAATTGTTGCTGCACTTTGGATAGTAAGTCCATATGTAGCTTATTGTATAAGTAGAAAAATTTCTAAAAATAAAATGATTTTAGATAATGAAGAAATTGTTTATTTAAGGAAAATATCAAGAAGAATATATGCTTACTATGAGGATTTTGTTAATGAAGAAAATAATTATTTAGCACCAGATAATTATCAAGAAAAACCTTTTAAAGGAATTGCTCATAGAACATCTCCAACTAATATAGGTATGGGGCTTGTTTCAAATGTAGTGGCTTATGACTTAGGATATATAACAATGATGGAGTTTATTGATAAAACAGAGATGATATTAAATAGCATGAAAGATCTACAAATGGTTCATGGACATTATCTAAATTGGTATGATACAAAAACTAAAGCTCCACTATGGCCAAGATATGTATCAACTGTTGATAGCGGAAATCTTTTGGGAGATTTGTGGGTGCTGAAACAAGCTATGGAGGAATTAAAGGATAAAGAAGTTATAAGAATAAATGAACTTATGTCATTAAAAGATATCTATAATATAATTGAAAAAGATGAAGCTTCAATTGAAGCTATATTTGGTTCAAATATTAGTATTGGTGAATATAAAGATGCTTTAAATAAGATATTAGCTGAAATTCAACAACTTACACAATGTGAGGAAAGTAATAGTGACAATAAAAATAAAGCTTACTTACAAGGAAAAGAGAACGAAGAAAGTAAATATTGGATAGATAAGTTTTTTGACGAGGCTAATAAAAAGCTTAAACATTATAATTACATATTTAATGGATTAGAAAAATTATATAGTAAAGAATTTTTTGAAGGAGTTCCTAGTATTAGAGACTTAATTGATAGGTGTGAAGAATATAAGAATGAATTTGGTGATAATTTTAATAATACATTTGAGGTAAAGATTGATAATTTCAAAATATATAGTAGAAAAATAGATAATATAATTAAAGATATTAATGTGATTTCAGAAAAGATGGATTTTAAATTTCTTTATGATAAAACTAGACAATTATTCTTTATTGGTTATAACGTAGAGGAAGATTCACTTGGAAATTCTTACTATGATTTATTGGCATCAGAATCAAGAATAGCATCATTTGTTGCTATAGCGAAAAATGATGTTCCTATATCTCATTGGTTTAAATTAGGTAGATCTATGACAAATGCTTTTCACACTCATTCTCTTGTATCTTGGAGTGGGACTATGTTTGAATATTTTATGCCTTCTTTAATAATGAAAAGTTATCCTAAAACTTTGCTTAGCAAAACATATAAATCTGTAATAAAAGCCCAAAAAAGTTTTTCGAAGCAGAAGAAAACACCTTGGGGAATATCAGAATGTGCATTTTATAAATTTGATGTAGATGAAAATTATCAATATAAAGCTTTTGGAATTCCAGGCATTGGACTAAAGAGAGGTCTTGAAGATGAAATTGTAATATCACCTTACTCAACCTTGATGACATTACCATTTTCTAAGAACAGTGGAATTAAAAATCTTAGAAAATTAGAGGAAATAGGTTGTCTTGGAATATATGGATTTATTGAAGCTATAGATTACACTAAGGCAAGAGAAGATAAATATGTTATAAAAAATCCAATGGACACTAATAATAAGGATAATTGTTTAATTGATAGTGATACAAAAAACTTAAATAATGAACAAATATTTGATAGTGTATATAGTGATGGTATAAAGCCTAATAGAATTATGACATATATGGTACACCATTTGGGAATGTCTTTGATGGCTCTTGATAATGTACTTCTTAATGATATTTTAGTTAATAGATTTCATAGTTTGCCAGAGGTTAAGGCAACAGAGCTTTTATTAAAAGAAAAGATTCCTAATAATGTAACCTTTGAGAGAAATGAAGATTTTTCTATAAAGAATACGTATTTTGAAGGAGAAAACTTGATTCCAAGGAAATTTAAAGGAGCAAATCAAGATAATCCTGAAGTTTTATTGTTATCTAATGGCCAATATTCGTCAATGATAACTGTAGCTGGAAGTGGTTATTCTAAGAAGAATGATATGATGCTTTATAGATGGAAAGGAAACACCACAAGCGATGATAGTGGTATGTTTTTTTACATAAAAAACTTAAATTCTAATGATTATTGGAGTTCAACTTTTGAGCCATGTAAGAATCATGGAGATAAATATGTTACTGAATTTAATTTAGATAAGGCTAAGTTTAATAGAAAGGATGGAAATATCGAAACTCAAATGGAAGTTGTTATTTCTCCAGATGAGAATTTTGAAGTTAGAAAAATCACTTTAAATAATTTAAGTGATAAGGGAAGAAGCCTTGAAATAACAAGTTATATGGAAGTGACATTGACCACATTTAGTGCAGATGCAGTACATCCAACTTTCTCTAATTTATTTGTTCAAACAGAATATGATAATAATGAAGATGTGCTTATAGGAAGTAGAAGAGGTAGAGTTAAAGGAGCAAAAGTTCCTTACATATTTCATAAAGTTATAGTAAATGGAGAATTAGAAGGAAACATAAGTTATGAAACTTCTAGAATTAATTTTATAGGAAGAAATAGAGAACTTAAATTTCCCTTGGCTATGGATAATGACAAATCATTAGATAATACTGTTGGAACAGTTTTAGATCCAATAATGAGTATTAGAGCTAGGATAAGATTAGAAGGAAATTCAAAAAAAGAGATTTATTTTATAACAGGAACAACAGACTCTAGAGAATCTGCTATTGATATATGTAAACAAAATAAAGAAGTTGTTAATTTGGAGAAGATTTTTGAAGGCTATAGTATAAGAACACAACTTGAACTTAAGAATTTAGGTATAAGAAGTGCTCAAGCAAATATATTCCAAAGTTTAGCTTCATATATATTCTTTTTGCACAGTGGCAGAAAGGATAGAGAAGAATATATAAAAAATATTTCAAAGTATCAAAAAGATTTATGGTCTTATGGAATTTCAGGTGATTTACCTATTGTATTTTTAACTATTGAAAATACAGATGATATTAATCTAGTAGGTAATATGTTGAATTTACATTATTATCTTAAACTTAAAGGGGTAAAATTAGATTTAATTATATACAATAATGAAGAGATTTCTTATGATGAACCACTTCAAAAGAATATAATGCAATTAATAAGTACATCAAATGAAAGTAATTCTTTAAACACACCAGGAGGAATATTCGTTCACAATAAAGCTACTATGGATGCAAAGGTTAAAGATTTAATAATAGGAATTGCTAGGCTGTATGTTGATTCAAAGAAGGGGTCAATTTTAGAACAAATTACGAAAATTGAAGAGCTTAAAGTCAATAATAGTAATGAATTTTCAAGATATAAGGAATCTGTTGATGAAGAAAGTTATAAACGTAATTACAATAACATATTAGATGATAATCATGAAGAAAACTTTATGCCACAAGGCAAGAACAATTTGTTAGAAAAAAGACCTAACAAGGTAGAAACTAAGAATTTAGAAGAGGAAGCTAAGCCTCTAAATATCAACTATAAATTAGAGGTTGCAGATGAAGTAATACCAAATCTAGATGATAATATAACAGAATATAAAGAATATGATCATGATATAGACTTTTTAGAAAAACAGGATTTAATTCACGGATTAAAGGTAGCAGAAAAAGAAGATGGCATAGGAAAGTCCATGAATAAGGAAGACTTAAATATAGAGAAATTTGATGAAAATTTTAATATGCAAGATTTAGATTTCTTTAATGGATATGGTGGATTTAGTAAGCTTGATAATAGTTATTTGATAAAACTTTCTAACTTGAAAAATACTCCAGCACCTTGGATTAATGTCATCTCTAATGATGATTTTGGATTTCATATATCTGAGAGTGGTTCATCTTATACATGGTGTGGGAATTCTAGGGAAAATAAGATAACACCTTGGAGTAATGATTATATTAGGGATCCATTAGGAGAAGCACTCTATATTAGAGATGATTATTCTTATAATTATTTTTCCATAACACCAAAACCACTTAGAGATTCAGGAGATTACTTCATAAAACATAGTTTTGGATATTCTGAATTTAGTCATACTGCTTATGATTTAAAAGGAAAACTAGAAGTATTTGCGCCTAAAAAAGAGAAGATAAAAATTCAAAAAGTAACTTTAGAAAATTTAAGTGAAAATGATAGAGAAATTTCTTTATTTTATTATGCAAAGCTTGTAATGGGTGTTTATGAGTATGATAGTACTAGATATGTTTCAACATATATTCATGGAGAATTTGAAGAAAATAGTAATATAAATATAGAACGTGAGGAATCTAATAGTGCTAGCTATGTATATCACAGTGGATTCATTAGAGGATTCAATCCTTACAGTGAGTATTTTGGAAAATTTAATTCTTATTTAACTATTTTAGGAGGAGAGAATTTAAGCTTTACTGGAGATAGCAAAGAATTTATAGGAATTAATGGAGAAGTTTCTTCACCAAAAGCCTTAGATAATGAGAATTTATCAAATCGATGTGGAGGAATTTATGATCCTTGTTTAGCGGCTACTACAAAGATTAAACTTAAAAAAGGTGAAAAGAAAGAGCTTTTAATTTTATTTGGTGAGGAAGAAAAAGAAAACATAGAAAAAGTTATTGAAAAATATGAAGTTAAAGGAAATGCAGATATAGAATTAGAAAAGGTTAAAGAATATTGGAAAAATTTCCTAGGAAATATACAAGTTAAAACTCCAGATAAATCTTTTAATTACCTTTTAAATGGATGGCTTTTATATCAAACTTTAAGCTGTAGATATTTAAGTAGAAGTGCATTTTATCAAAGTGGTGGAGCATATGGATTTAGAGATCAACTTCAAGATTCTATGGCACTTGGAGTTGTTGATCCAGAAATACCAAAGGCTCAAATATTACGTAGTGCTTCAAGGCAGTATGTAGAAGGAGATGTGCAACATTGGTGGCATCCAGTTGTAAATTCAGGTATAAGGACTAGATTTAGTGATGATTTATTATGGCTTCCTTATGTTACTGCTGAATATATTAATTCAACTGGAGATTATGAAATTTTACAAGAAACTGCACCTTATCTTGAAGATGAGCCTTTAAGAGATGGTGAAGATGAGAGATATACAATAGTCAACCAATCTTCAAAGGAAGGAACAATATATGAACACTGTTTAAGGGCTATAAAAAAAGCTCTAAAGTTTGGAGTACACAACATTCCATTAATGGGTAGTGGCGATTGGAACGATGGTATGAGCACTGTTGGGAATAAGGGAAAAGGAGAAAGTGTATGGCTTGGTTGGTTCTTGTACTCTATTTTAGAAAGTTTCATTAAAATTGCGCAGATTAAAGAGGATGAAGAAACCAAAGTTCATTATGAAGAGCAAAAAGAATTTATAAGGGAGAACTTAGAGAAAAATGCTTGGGATGGTGGCTGGTATAGAAGAGCATATTTTGATGATGGTACTCCACTTGGAAGCCGTGAAAATCCTGAATGCCAAATTGATTCTTTAGCACAAAGCTGGGCCATAATTTCAGGTGCTACGAAAATTAAATCTGGTAGTGAATCTGATTACAATTCTAATAAACGTTATATAGGAACAGTAGAAAAACACAGTGAAAGAGCACTTGAAGCAATGGAAGCTGTTGATAAAAATCTAGTGAAAAAGGATAAAGGATTGATACTTTTATTAGCACCACCATTTAGTGATTCATATCTTGAACCAGGATATATAAAAGGGTATGTACCAGGAGTAAGAGAAAACGGAGGTCAATATACTCATGCAGCCGCTTGGGTAATATTAGCTTTGACTAAGCTTGGATTAGGTGATAAAGCTACAAAATACTACAATATGATTAATCCAATAAATCATACAAAGACGGAGCTTGAATGTAGTATCTACAAGTTAGAACCTTATGTAATGGCTGCAGATGTGTACATAAAAGAGCCCCACGGAGGAAGAGGTGGATGGAGCTGGTATACTGGAGCTTCAGGCTGGATGTATAGAGTTGGTATTGAGGATATTTTAGGTCTAAAAAGGGTTGAAGATAAAGGTTATAAGGTAAATCCATGTATACCAAAGTCATGGAACGAATTTGAAATAAAAATTCAAAATGAGAAAGAAGATTATGCTATAAAAGTAATAAGAGTTGGAAATATAGATAAAGGGAAAAACTCAAATAATTTAGTTAATTCACAAGTTACAAGTAATTCAAATCAAATTAAAGATGATAAACCTAAGATAATTATAAATGGAGAAAAGATTGATGGAAACATAATACCAAGAAATTTAGGTAAGATAGATGTATTTGTATACATATAATTTATGGAAATAAGGAAGATATAAACCATTGGCAGAACTAAGAGGAGATGTCACAAAATGATTGAATTTTAATCAAGAGTATAGTTTCTTCTTAGTTTTAGATAAAATTGTTAACAAAATAAAATTGGAATAAAATGTATCAAAAATGAGTAAAATAGTTTTATATGAAATGGTAATTAAATAAAAAATATTTAACAAGATATTTTTATAATGTATACAATGATATAGAATGGTCTATAATAATTAAAGATGATATAATAAGCTATTTTTATAATGAATTTAATGAAGACAGAAAAAGAGTAATTTAAAAAATTAATAGTATGAATTTTAATGTAGGAATTTGTATATTATAAATAATAGACTTATAAAAATATGAGATTAAAAAAATATTTGTATAATAAGTAACATATAAGGTATAATTTAGGTATATTATATAGATATGTAATAAATTTATATAGATTAAAACTTTGGCTGAGATAGTTCCAATTAAGGAACCATCTCAAGATGCAATTAATATTTTTATTTGGTTAAGATCTTTGTATAGTTTTTCTTGGGAGAGATGCACTATATAAAGGTCTTTTTGTTATATTCAAAGATATTTAAGTAGTACAATAACAATTCCAAATAAAAATATAAGAATACCAAAGAACCTTTCATTTTCTTTTGCAATAAAAATCTCAAACCAACTATTTCCTTTACGTCCTTTGATCTTCATATACATTTCCTCTCTTTCTAGTCCAATATAATCTATATAAAACTGAAATATTCTACCTTAACAATTGTTATTAAACTATGTAAGGACTATTACATAAGATTTATAGTTAAGAATACGGATATATTTCAGTAAATAGACATATAAAAGGAGAAATAAGAAAATAAAGAGGTTTTTATTTATGGGAATCTATTTTTATTTACGCAAATACATTCAAATATAATTTTTAACTTTAAGCTAACAATTATAGAATATTGATTATATTTATATTTCCCTTTAATTTGAATTTTTTGGTTTTAATTCCTCTCCCTGTTACTATTGTAACATAGTTTTATTAGGAAATATATGGTAAAATTAAAGTCTATAAAAAAATAAAATATTATGTAAATAATATTTTTATTGGGGATGTATAGTTGTTATGAAATTAGATTTAATAGTTATTAGATAAGATATTTACTATGACTTAAGAGTTGTAAGAAGAAAGGAATTTGCTTACTGAGTACAATAAAGAAGTATTTCATATTCAACATGCTTTAACAGTTGAAGGTACTATGCATTATTTTTCAGAAAAATTAGGATATGTAGATGAAGCAGACTTTTGGTCTATAGTAGGGTTACTTCATGATTTGGATTTTGAAATGTATCCAGAACAACATTGTAGCAAAACTCAAGAAATTATGAGAGAATACGGTGTTGATGAGAGATTAATAAGAGCAGCAGCTAGTCATGGATACGGACTTTGCTCAGAAGAACAACCTAAACCGGAGCATCAGATGGAAAAAGTATTATTTGCAGTGGATGAACTTACAGGATTAATTGGTGCAGCTGCAAGAATTCGTTCATCTAAGAGCGTTATGGATATGGGACTTTCAAGTCTTAAGAAAAAGTTTAAGGATAAGAAGTTCGCGGCTGGATGTTCACGTGATGTAATTAAACAAGGTGCAGATATGCTTGGTTGGGAATTAGATAAATTATTTGAAGAAACAATTCTAGCTATGCGTTCTTGTGAAGAATATATTAATATAATCAAATGGAAATCTATAATAATTAGTGAATACATATCTGACTTCATGGCAATTAAAAACTAAATAATTTCCAAAATTAATTCTAAGAAAAAAATAATAGAAAACCACCAAACTCTAGTATTAAATTGATTTGCAACAACAAATTTACTAGAAAAGATGGCTTATTTAAGACTTTAATCTAGTTTGTTTGATAAAAAAACAGGTCGCCTCAAAATTAAGGCGACCCTTTTTATTTTATATTAAATTACCAATTTATAGATATAAAACCATTAATAAGGTTAATTCCACCTCTTCTAGGTGAATAAGCTTTTACTTGAAGAGATATATTATCTTCATAGTTAGGACATTGGTTTTCATCTGCTGAAAATGGCATAATAAATGAATTATAAGTTGGTTTTGAATTTATACTTAATAATTGTGTTACCATTTCCTGTTTTAATCTTACAATTATATCAAAAGTTGTACCATCTTCAAGAGAAACTGTACGAACTACTTCAGTATCACCATCTCTATTTAAAGAAAGTGTGTTTTTAGGAATAATCCAATCAGCTAATGATTCTATAGCATATTTAACACCAGCTTCCCCTAATTGAATTACCAAGTTTTTTAATTGAATAACAAATGCATCTTCCATATTAATCTTTAGTTCCCCCACTAATTATAGAATTAGTAACTATTATTTATATTATATTATATGATTTTATACTTAAAGTGTTACTATTTAATAATTATGGAAAAATATTATAAAGTTAGATATAACGCTGTTTAGATAATGGATTTTAGTAAAAAAATATTTTTATGTCTACTATAAAGAAAAATTTACTTCTCTTCAATAAGGTGAGTTAGTTAATAGCATTATATATAATTTCTTTATTGCAATTATTTTATTAAAGTGCTAAAATAATTTCCAAAAGGAAACTATATTTTATTAACATTAATGAGGTGTTTATTTATGAATAAAAATTTATATAATTCTAAATTAGAAGAAGGTTTATCACGACTTCAATGTGAACTTGTTGCTGAAAGAAATAGAATAAACCCAGATAATATTTCTTGGTTTCAGTATGATTTATTGGAGTGTTTATATCAAACAAATGGAAGTCTCCCTGCAGAATTAAGTAATAGATTAGGTGTTTCACGTTCTAAAATATCTAAAGGGTTAAAAATTCTTAAAGAGATAGGCTATATAAAACAAGAGAAAAGTAATTATGATGCAAGAGAACTTTGGACAGAATTAACAGATAAAGGGTTTAATTTTTTAAAGGATACTGAGAAAGGACATGAACATTTAGCTGAAATTTCAGCATCCGCTTTAACTGAAAATGAACAAGTACTTTTTGCTGAACTATGTATTAAAGTAAGCAAAATTTTTGGAGAAAGAAGGGGATACTATGACAGAAGAAATGATTGAGATACTTCATGCAAATGAAAATAATCTTAAGGATATATCAGTAAATATTCCAAAGAAAAAAATCACCATAATCACAGGGCTATCTGGTTCAGGAAAATCTTCACTAATTTTTGACACACTAGCTGCTGAATCTCAGAGAATGCTGAATGAAACCTATTCTTCCTATATTCAACGATTGTTGCCACACTATGGCAGGCCTAATGTTGAGAAGATTAATCATCTTCCTGTGTCTATTATTATAGATCAAAAGAAAATAGGCGGAAATGTACGCTCAACAGTTGGAACAGTTACTGATATTTATACCTTGTTACGTCTTCTATTTTCGAGAATAGGAAAACCTTTTGTTGGTTATTCAATGAACTTTTCTTTCAATAATACAAATGGTATGTGTTCCTATTGTCAAGGCTTAGGAGTAGTTAAAGATATTGATATTCATAAGTTAATCAATTTTGATAAAAGTTTAAATGAAGGTGCTATTCAATTTCCTACATTTAAACCAGGCGGATGGCGATTAAGTCGTTACACCGAATCTGGTTATTTTGACATTCAAAAACCTATTAAAGACTACTCTAATTTAGAGCTTAATACGTTGCTTTATGAAGAAGAAAAAATACCTGATAACCCTACAAGCAATTGGCATAAAACAGCCAAGTATACTGGACTTATTCCCAGAATCAGAAGTTCCTTTTTAGAAAAAGAGCAAAAACAATACAAAAAAGAAATTGAACAACTTGTTGATGAAAAGATTTGCCCTCATTGTGGTGGAAAACGTCTTAATACTACGATTTTATCCTGTAAAATTAAAGGAAAATCAATTGGTGATTGTGTGGATATGCCATTAAATGAATTAAAATCTTTTATTCAAACAATCCACGAACCAAAAGTTCAGGCAGTCGCTCATGATATTCTCAAGCACTTAAGTACATTAGAAGAAGTAGGATTAGATTATCTTACACTAAACCGCACAACTAATACATTATCTGGTGGAGAGTCTCAACGTATTAAAATGTCAAAACATTTAAATAGTAGTCTTAATGATATACTATATATATTTGATGAACCTAGTATTGGATTACATCCTCATGATATTACTGGTATAAATAAGATATTCAAGGGGCTTAAAGAAAAGGGAAATACAGTTATAATCGTCGAACATGATCCTGATGTAATAAAAATAGCAGATCATATTATTGATATGGGACCAAAATCAGGAGTTCATGGTGGAAAAATTATTTTTCAAGGAACATATTCAGAAGTATTAAGCAGTTCTACTGCTACTGGTATTGCTTTATCTCAAAAACATAATATAAAAGAAACAAATAAAAATTTTACCTATTTTTATGAACTTAATAATGTAAAAATGTTTAACTTAAAAAATTTATCTGTAAAAATACCTAAAAACGCATTAACAATTGTAACAGGAGTAGCAGGTTCAGGCAAAAGTACGTTGATTACACGTCTTTTCCGTAATAAGTATCCAGATAGCATCCTTTTAGACCAAAGAAGAATTTATACATCTTCTCGTTCAATATTAGCTACATACATGGGTTTGTTTGATAAAATCCGAACTATATTTGGAAAGACAAGTGGTCAATCTCATTCATTATTTAGTTCTAATGGAGAAGGCGGGTGTCCTTTGTGTAAAGGAAAAGGAATAATTAAAACAGACCTTGCATTTATGGATGATGTGGAACAAACTTGTGAGTTATGTGATGGAAAACGTTATAAGAAAGAAGCATTGAATTATAAGTATAATGGATATACAATAAGTGATATTCTTAATCTCACAGTTGATGAGGCTTTAACAGTTTTTATTGACAAAGATATAAAAAAAATATTATATACTATCCAAGAAGTAAATCTAAGTTATATTAAACTTGGACAATCGCTTGATACACTATCAGGAGGAGAACTTCAGCGATTGAAAATAGCTTCAACACTTTTAAATGATACTGGTGAAATTTATATATTGGATGAGCCAAGCACTGGATTACACGAATCAGATATCCAAAAGTTAATAGAATTATTAACCAAATTAATTGAGCGAGGTAAAACAATCATTACATTAGAACATAATTTAAGTGTAATGTGCCATGCTGACTGGATTATTGATTTGGGGCCTTTCGGAGGCCTTAATGGTGGAGAATTGATGTATATGGGATATCCAGAAAATATTATACGATGTTCTTCATCCTTGACTGGAAAAAGATTGTTAGAATATACTCAAAGATAATATATTAATAAAATATATATTGTACCTGTAAAATAGTTACTAAAAATAGAGAAAGTATCATTCTTTTTCCTTTTTAATTGCAAAATATCTGCTTAAGATCATCTGGAACAATTTAAAGGCTACTTAATATTTAACATTATATTCATTAGCTTTATGTGAATATAATCTTCTATTATTCACATAATAAATATTGTTTAATAGATTAAATTTAAGAATGGAGTGATTTAAATGGGGATAGTAACAACAACTACAGACAATTATCAAAAATGTATTGATGAATGCAGTAGATGTACTCAAGCATGTTACGAATGTTTTGAGGCATGTATTAATGAACCAGATTTAAAAGATAGAAGAATTTGTGTAAAAATACTAATTGAATGTGCAAAGATGTGTGAAATGTCAATAGGGATTATGTCTATGAATGGAAAATTTGCAAAAGAGCACTGTAAAATGTGTGCTACAGTTTGTGATACATGTGCACAAGAATGTAGTATGTTTAAAGATGATCATTGTCAAAAATGTGCACAAGAATGTAAAACATGTGCAGATGAATGTAGAAAAATGTCTGGAATGTAATTTCTCCCAAATAGCTAGTAACTTCATTTGTTACTAGCTATTTTTATTATAATATTTATTCTACATATGTATTAAATAAGTTGTTATTTTTATCTATATTTATCATATAAGAATGAACTTTTTCGTTAATATAAGATAAATCTTGATTCGTTAAAATACTACATGTTTTAGAGTAAGACATTTCTTTTATAATATAATTTGAATCATTATATGTTTTATTGTTGGAAAGACCTATATGTGTATCATAACCATAAAAGCTTATAGTATCAAATTTATAATTAAAGCTTTTTAGAGTGTGTAAAATTAAATAAATATATTTAATATTAAGTTCAAGATCATGAGTATCTATAGTCATTAAATAGGTGAAATTTAAAGCATTATTTTTAGATGAATTTCTTTCATAAAATATTTCATAAGGTGGAATTTTGCTTTTATATTCTTTAAATAGATTAACAGATGAATCAATGCTGAATTCAATACAATCATTTCCAGGTTCTCTTTTTATACATATGTTTAATAATTTGTTTGCATATGGTTCATTTGATTTTAATGCATATTTGTTTATTTCAGATTTTATTTTAGAATTAATTTGCTTTCTAAAGTAATGCTGAAAATAGTCATCATAAATTATATTATTTTTTATTATTATAGAAAATGAACAATTATAAACAATTGACTGAGCTGATATTACTATAACATCGTCCAAAAAAGAACTAATATTAAATTTTTTATCTAATATTATAGGAATATCATAACATGATTTAATATATTCCTTGCATTGTTCAACATAGTAATTATGCATTGAACATAATTTATAATATTTTCTGATATTTTTTGGAAGTAAAAGCATAAGAATAATGAAAATATACAATATAAGTATTATATATTTAACATTAAAGTGATTAATTATAAATAAATCATCTAAAGTACTGCCAATTAAAATTCCTGCTTTCATAAAGAGAGATGTAATAAAAGTCCATCTAGCCCAGTTAAAGCCATGTTGTACACAAAGCCACAATATTACATCAAGTATGATATTAAAAATTCCAATGAGAAAAAAAGCAAAGTTATTTTTTAGTATAGGAAGTAACACATAAATTAGTACATCAATTGAAATTAAAAGAATAAATAGTGAAATAAAATAATATGTTAATTTTAGTTTATTATTAATATCTTTCATGATTGTATCTTACCTTTCATAAGTTAATCTCTTTGAATACCTCTTTGATTTTGATAATCATAAAAGCGATAAACAGTATCTTTAAAGTTGTTAACAGTTAAGTTATTAATATCTAAAGCTTCAAGAGTTTTTTCATTATACCAGCTAACTGCTGCCTCATCTATATGAGTTGTGTCACCTTTTTTGTTTATGGTATCACCACTAACGACAATTCCAAATAAGGTATGTCCAAATTTTTCGGGATAAAGGGTATATAATGATTTGTAAAGTTCTACACTTGCATTAATTGCAGCTGCTTTTAATTCATCACTATTTCTATAAAAACCAATGTTTATGTATATAGTGTAACTATTGTTTGAAAAGAGTATTCTACTTAAATAAGGGTTATCTTTTTTGCCAAAAGTTTCGGTAACACATGTACTAACATATTGGTTAATTGTAAGTTTACTATAATCGGTAGGAGTACAGTCATTTTTAGAAAACGTAAAATTATCTGAATAACTTTCAACATTTTGCTCATAAGTACCATTGTTTTTTTCTGAGTTTACACCATTATCTTTATAATTTTCAGTATTATCATTAGAAGATATATTTTCATTTTTAGATATAAATAGATTTTTAATCTTATTATTAATAAAGCTTTGATCAATAATTATGATAGGCTTTTGCAAAGTCACATATGTTGAAATACTATATGCTAATATAAAAATTAATGAAAGCATTATATTTCTTAATTTGAATTTATGTGGAGGTTTAATTTTAAATTCCATTTAATCACACCTTTCAGTAAAACCAAGTTAAATTATAACATATATGATAAAAAAATATAATTCATATATAAATTGAAACAAATAGGATATGTATACTAATAAAAAATTATGGATTTGGGCTAGATAAGTAGTCTATCTCTTTTTCTATTTTAATTTTCAAAATAGAAGATATTCATACATAAAGTACATTGTGGATACTTTATCCAAATAAGTTAAAATATATTGACATATAATATTATACGACGTATAGTATTATATATAGGGTATATTATACGTTGTATAATATATAAGAAAATATAGTATAGATATAGGAGGTAAAGGAATGGCTTTTCAATTAGGAGCAGCTTTACTTGATGCTTGTGTGTTAGCAGTTCTTTCAAGGGGAGATACTTATGGATATGTTCTTACTCAACAAGTACGATCCATAATGAATATATCAGAATCAACACTTTATCCAGTGCTCAGAAGATTACAAAAAAATGAATGTCTAACAACATATGATCAAGCTTTTCAAGGAAGAAATAGAAGATACTACAAGATAACGGAAAAAGGAAAAACTATGCTTAGTCAGTATCTTAATGAGTGGGAGCAATATAAAGAGAATGTTGATAAAGTTCTTTTAGGGGGGATATTAGGAGATGAATAAAGAAATTTTTATTCAAGAGTTAAGAAAAAAATTAAAGAGATTACCAAAGGAAGAAATAGAAAATGCAATAGGGTATTATGTAGAATACTTTGAAGATGCAGGAGTAGATAATGGTCAAGATATTTTAAAAGAATTGGATTCTCCTTCAGTTATCGCATCACAGTTGTTATCAGAGTATGCATTTAAAAATGATGAGATAACTATTACTAAACCTAAAAGAAGTATTTCTTCAATATGGTTTATTGTCTTAGCAATATTAGCTGCACCACTAGCATTACCATTAGCATTCACACTTATAATACTAGTAGTAACTATGATTATAGTTGCAGGAGCTATTATTTTTACATTTATAGTTACGACAATTGCATTGATAGTAGCAGGAGTTGTTACTAGTTTTGCAGGATTTGCAGTTATTACTCAAGGTTTTTCAACAGCCATTATGTTTATTGGAATTGGATTGGTATTAATTGGAGTGGGATTATTAGTGTTAGTGTTGAGTTCAAGATTAGTACCGAAAATATTTAAAGGAATTGCAACATTAGCTAGAAAATTATTAAATAGAGTTAAGAAATCAAATAAGAAGGAGGAGCTATAATGGTAAGAACAAAGAAGAAATTGTTAATATGTTCAATATGTATGATTGGAGTAGGATTAATCCTTGCTGTAATAGGCTTCTCAATGGGAGGAAAGTTTGGAATTATAAGGGATAAATCAGGATATAAGATTTTGGACAAAGAAGATGGAATTGTAAAAATTGAGGCGTCATCTGATTTTAAAAGTATAGAGATTAATTCAACTGTAGATAAAATAGATATAATAAAATCATATAAGTATGGAATTGAAATTGAATATAATAGCAATGAAAATGATGTTAATTATTCAATTAAAGATGGAAAGCTAGTAATACAGGGAAATAAGTCACAAGATACATTCAATAATATAAGTTTTGGTATAGGCAACACACATATACCTAGTTATATTAAGGTATATGTTCCTGATGCGGCTGATTTAGATACTATAAATGTGAAATCAAGTAATACAAAGATCACTATGAATAGTATTAATGCTAATGAAATTTCTATAAATTGTAATTATGGAGAAATAAAGTCAAATAATCTTATAGCTAATGGACTAAAAATAGCATCAAATAATTCAGATATTGATTTAGATGGAGAATTTAAAGGGGTTACTAGTATATCATCACATTATGGAGATATAAATCTTAGAACTAATATATCTAAAGAACTATATAATTATAGTACTTCATGTGATTATGGTGATATAAATATAGATGGAGATAAATTTACAAATAAGGTTGAGAAGAATGGTAATAATAATGCTCAGCATAGTATAGATATTACTAGTAATAATGGTGATATAAATGTAAATTTTAAGTAATAAAGATAATGATTTACTTAGAATTAGATTATTATCTATAAAAAATTTCTTTTATAATTATATTTGATTAAAAAATAAGAATGCTTAAAAACTCTATTGAATGTGCTTAGAGTTTTTAAGCATTAAATTTTTAAATATTTGTATTTTGATAATTTGTTTTATTAAAAGATACAGATTCTATTAATTCTTCCGGTTTAGAATCTCATTTTTTTTATATTTTCATCAAAGCCTATAATCATCCATGGAAACTTATCAGAAAAATACAGTATAACTTTATTAACTTATAAATATGTTTTACATAGAAAAAGTAATATAAAATTAAAAGGTATATAATAGGGTAATTTTAAGTTTAAATATACACATACTATTCACATAAAGTAGTTAGGAGAAGATTTATGAAAAAATTATTATTACCACAAAGTGCAAAGGTGACACCAAAAGAAGTATTAGATGAAATTAGTAAATTTGAATATATTAATAAAAGTCCATATAGTTTAAGTTATTATAATGTACCAGGAGTTTCTTGGGATTATAAACCAGAAGGAAGTTTAAGAATATCAGATCATTGGAATTTTGTATCTCATGGAAACAAGCATTGTCTTTTAGCTGATATAGAAGAAGAAATACAAAATAACTGGATATTAGCAAAATATATAGATGGTCAATATCATATTTTAAAAGAGTTTGGGGAAAATGTTTCTGGATATAGATTTATTAAAATAAATAAAAATGAATTAGAGTTCCTTAAATATCTATATAGTAAAGGAGGTATAGTTAGTTCAAAGGAGATATATAGATTATATAGTGATAGACCTAAATTAGCCAAGGAAGGTCATACAAAGAATAAAAAATCATTATTAAAAAACATAGGTGAAGAGAGATTTAAAAAATTTAAACAAGAAAATAAAAAAACAAGAAAAGTAGTTTTTATTGAGGAAAATAATATGAATATAATTCATAAAGTATTAACTTTATATGAAAATAGTATTGAATTTGATGAACTTTGTAAGACAGAGCAAGGAGTTAATGAATTGATTAATAAATATAAGGCTTATAAATTTAAGAGTGATGAGCTTGAATCATTTGAAGAAATATTTATTTTAGTATTAGATAATGGAATGGCTATCAATAAAAGGTAAAAAGTAGAATTAATTATTTTTTAAATAAACTTAAAAGCCAATACTTAACAACACTAAGTATTGGCTTGAAATTTTTAATTATTATATCCAAAATACCGATACTCTAATTTTGACACCTATCCCTCGATAGGTGGGTGTCCTCACAGATGTTTCAATCACCTTTAATGCCGTAAAAGGACTCACATGAAAGTACATTTCTTCATCTAAATATTGAACTCCCAAAATTTAAATGTAGGTTCAAAATAAGAGTTGACGAATATTTCAGAAAGTACAACCACAACTATTTATAAACAGTTGTTCTTTGCTATGAGATTATAATAACATATTTAAATTTTCTGTACAAGAGATATATAATTGGTAATTTAGGAATATAAAATAAAATAGCAAGTTAAAGATAGGATGTATACATTTTTTATATAAAAATATATAAAGTTATATTACAACTTGGAGACATTTAACAGAAGAAATCATATTATGAAGTAATTAGGCAGATGAAAGAAAATAACAAGTCAGATATACTAGTATACTGACTGGTTATTTTTATGGATATGCCTCAATTCTTTTGAAAGGTCGAAAATCATGTATAAATTAAGAGATAGTGATAATTATAGCTTAAATGATTATTCAAGCACTAAATGTGATAATAAATTTAAAGTCTTTGGAACAGGTACAGTAAGTTTAAAACCAGATGGAGCGGAAGTGGTAATTGGTATTATAACAGAAAATACACAATTAGAAGTAGCACAAGAAGAAAATGCTAAGATAACTCAGCAAGTTATAGATAGTATAATGGGAATGGGAGTATTGCCTAAATATATACAGACTCAAAGTTATAATATTAGACCTAATTATGATTATATTGATGGAAAACGAGTTTTTATAGGTTATCAAGTAAGTAACTATTTAAAAATTTTTGTTAGAAATATTAGTTCTGTAGGTGAAATAATTGATACTGCAGTAAAAAATGGTGCAAATACTGTAGGTGATATTAGGTTTATTGTTTGGGATCAAACAAAGCATTATTACGAAGCATTAAACTTAGCTGTTGAAGATACTCAAAATAAGGCTAGTGTTATAGCTAATAAACTTAAAGTAAAATTAAATATTATACCAATACAAATAAATGAGCAGGATAAGGGGAATATAACTCCATTAACATTAATGAATGTTAAAGCAGTAAATGGAGCTACACCTATTGAAGCTGGAGAAAATAAAGTAACTGCAGAAATTGAAGCCGTATTTATATATACTGAGTATTAATAATTATATAATAATAATGCAGTTAAGTTAGTAAAATGGAACCTATAAAATAGACACTTAAAAAAGACTATTTTGATAGGTTCTTTTTCTCTCAATTTTATTTATAACTTAATGCAAAAAATATAAATTAAAATTTATTGTCAGATTTACTTCACATAATACGAATGGTATTGTGTAAGAATAAATTTTAAGGCATACTGACGTGTTATTTTTTGAATATGCCTAAAGGAAAGGGCGGTGAATATCTATTTCTGATATTGAGTTATTAGATTTACTTAATAGTGATTTTGAAAAAGGATTAGAAGAAATTATGGATTGCTATACACCTCTTATTTATACAATAGTATCTAATAAGATTTTAGGAATATATTCTAAAGAAGACATAGAAGAATGTGTAAGTGATGTATTTATGGAAATATTTAATAATAGAAATAGAATTGATCTTAATAAAGGTTCTATTAAGGGTTTTTTAGCAACTATAGCAAAAAGAAAAGCCATAGATATGTATAGAAGAAAAGATGCTAATAAAAGTTTATTTAGTATATCTATGGATAATGTATGTTGTAGTAGTCATAGGGATGATGTTATTAATTTAGTATCTAAAAAAGAAGAGTATTCAAAATTAATAGATACAATAAAAGCTCTTGGAGAACCTGATAGTGAAATAATTATAAGAAAATATTACTTAAATCAAAGCTCAAAAGAAATTTCTAAGGATATTAATTTAAAAGTTAATACTATTGATAAAAAGGTATCAAGGTGTATAAAAAAGTTAAAAAAGATGTTAGGAGGAATTTTGTAATTTGGAAGATAGATTATCAAATATATTAGATGGTTTAAATGTTGAGGATACTACAGTTCTTTTGGAGGAAGATATTAATTTATCTATAAACTCATTTTCTAAAAGGCGTATTATGAAATCTGTAAAGAAAAAAGTTAAAAACAAAGGAAAAAATCATAATTTTATGAATGAATTTTTAGGGGGATTTTTTATGAAAAGAAAGTTAATTTTAAGTGGAGTAATGTTATGTTCAATGGTAATAATAGGGGGTGGAGGATACGCTTATGCTAATACTCCAGTAGCATATGTAAGTCTTGATATTAATCCAAGTGTTGAATTAGGTGTAAATAGACTTGACCAAGTTGTATCTGCTGAAGGATATAATGAAGATGGTAAAAATATATTAGAAAATACAGATTTAAAAAATGATAATGTTAATGAAGCAGTGGGTACATTAATTGAAAATGCTATTGATAAAGGTTATATAACTTCTGATAATGAGGCAGTTATATCACTTACAACTGCTACAGATAATGCTACAATTTCAGAAGAACTTGAAGACTCATTAAAAGTTGCAGCAGATGAAGTTTTAGATAAAAATGAAATTCAAGCAGAAATTGCAGAAGATAATATTGCATTACAAAGAAGAGATGAAGCAAGAAAACTAGGAATAACACCAGGTAAATTAAATCTTATACAAAAACTTCAAGCATTAGATTCAAATATAAAAGTAGAAGATTATAAAAATCTTTCTGTAAAAGAAATACAAAAGAAAAATAAAGAATTAAGAAAAGTAACTAATGAAGAAAATAGTGATAAAATAAATGATGATTTAAATAACAATTATGAAAACAATATTTCTGATGAAGAAATAGAAAATAAAATTCAGCGAGAAGATTCTACTAATTATTTAGAAAAAGAAAATGTACTTAAACAAGAGAAGAAGAATAGTGATAATAACAGTAATAACAATAAAGATAAAGAGTTTAATCAAAATAAACCAGAAAAACAAGAAGAAAATAATTCTTCAAATTCAAAAAATGATAATTTAAATAAAGCAGAACAAAAAGAGAATAATAATTCTTCATTAAATTCACAAAGCAAAAATTCAAATAAAAAGTAAATAATAATCATATGCCGCACCGTTATTTATGCACTGCGTTTGAAAATGGTACATGGCTAAAAAATCGACGGCTTTAAAGTGACCTTGACGATTTTTTTTAAGAGTTTATATATATAAACTCTTATTTTAATGGTTAAATATAGTGTATAATATAATTAAAGAGTAATTATCTTTACATAAAATAAATTTTAATGAAAAACTTAAAATTATTTAATATGATTTTAAATTTAGGGAGTTGATATTATGTCACACAAAAAGAATACATATATACAAAGTTTATTAGGTTCCGTATTTTCAACTTTTAGTGAAGATGAATTGAAAGAAATAACAGGAAATGAAAAAAGAAGTATAGCTATTTGCGGAAAAATAAATAATCCAGGAATAATAGAAGTTCCAGAAGGTGCAACGCTTAGAGATATATTAGAGCTTTGTGGAGGTCTTGTACACAATAGTAGTTTTAAATCTGCTCAGATAGGAATTCCTTTTGGTGGTTTTTTAAATGAAAGTAGCTTGGACAAAGAATTTGATTTTGGATTATTTTATGAAAATATTAGTAGA
Organism: Clostridium aquiflavi; assembly: GCF_031344075.1. Taxonomy (NCBI): domain Bacteria; kingdom Bacillati; phylum Bacillota; class Clostridia; order Eubacteriales; family Clostridiaceae; genus Clostridium; species Clostridium aquiflavi. The sequence goes on along the minus strand of NZ_JAVJAN010000013.1, from coordinate 45,619 downwards.
GCTATTATTGTTTTATCAGAAGAAGATTGTATAATCCAATATGGAAAATTTTACATAGAATATTTGCTAGCAAAAATTAAAGATGGTACTTATGAAAATTATAAAATAGTTAAAGATGAAATAACTAGAATGCTTAAGGTTTTAGACAGAATAAGTAAGGGTGTATCTGATATGCGTGATGTGTATATTTTAAGAAGTCTTGCAGATATTGTAAAAGATAAGATGAATCAAAAGCATAATATAATGGAAGAAATAGTTGAAAATTTTTATGAAGAAATAGAAGAACATATAGAAGAAAAGAAATGCTATACAGCACAATGTAATCATCTTATAAAGTTAACAATTACAAAAAAATGTATTGGATGTGGAAGCTGTAAAAGAGCTTGTCCTGTTGACTGCATAGAAGGAGAATTAAAAAAGCAACATAATATAGATTACAACAAATGTACTCATTGTGGAGCATGTATATCAGCTTGTCCTGTTGATGCTATAACAGCAGGAGATAATACAATAAAGTTTCTTAGAGATTTAGCTACACCTAATAAAATTGTAATTACTCAAATGGCACCAGCTATAAGAGTTGCAATAGGTGAAGCATTTGGATTTGAACCAGGGGAAAATGTAGAAAAGAAGATAGCAGCTGGTCTTAGAAAATTAGGAGTGAATTATGTTTTTGATACTACTTGGGGAGCTGATTTAACTATAATGGAAGAGGCCGCAGAACTTCAAGAAAGACTTGAAAAATATTTGGCAGGAGATGAAAGTGTTAAGCTTCCAATTCTTACTTCATGTTGTCCTTCATGGATTAAGTTTATAGAAAATAATTATGCAGATATGTTGGAAGTTCCTTCTTCTGCAAAATCACCGATGCAGATGTTTGCTACCATAGCAAAAGAAATATGGGCAAAGGAAAAAGGGCTTTCAAGAGAAGAAGTAACTTCAGTTGCTATTATGCCATGTGTTGCTAAAATATATGAGGCATCAAGAGTAGAATTTTCGGTAGATATGAATTACGATGTTGACTATGTAATTACTACAAAAGAACTTATAAAAATATTTGAAAATTCAGGAATAGATTTAAAAGAAATTGAAGATGAAGAAATAGATACTGTTATGGGAGAATATACTGGTGCTGGAATTATTTTTGGTAGAACTGGAGGCGTTATAGAAGCTGCCACTAGAACAGCAATTGAAAATATGACAGGAAAAAGAATTGATAATATAGAATTTGAAGGCCTTAGAGGATGGGATGGATTTAGAATTTGTGAACTTGAAGTAGGTGATCTTAAGCTTAGAATAGGGGTTGCACATGGACTTAAAGAAGCTGCAAAGATGCTAGATAAAATAAGATCAGGTGAAGAATTCTTTCATGCAATAGAAATAATGGCTTGTGTAGGTGGATGCGTAGGTGGCGGTGGTCAACCTAAAATAAGAAAAAATAAACAACAAGTTTTAGAAAAAAGGGCAGAAGGATTAAATGAGATAGATAGAAGTAAAGTGCTTAGAAGATCTAATGAAAATCCAGAAGTAATTGCTCTCTATGAGAAATATTTAGATCATCCATTAAGCCACAAGGCTCATGAATTACTTCATACAAAGTATTTTCCAAAAGTTAAAAAAAGATAATCCATAGGTAAACATAGGATGTTTATTTTAAAAATTAAATTTATAACCTAAAAAAGTTAGCAATGCAAAAAATCAACCTGTAGTTAATATGGGTTGATTTTTTTATTTTTAAATAAATCACTTATTCATATCAAGTATTTTATATAAATTTATTATACATAATATATAATGTAAAGAATAAGAAAATTAAATTTCTAAATTTTAAAAGTTTTATGAAATTATACTAGTATTTTATTTTTAAAAGTTGTAAAATAATATTAATTAAATAATAATAAATATCATTTAATATAAAATGTTGAATTTGGGAGGGCAATTTATGTATGATGTTAGTATTATAGGAGCAGGAATAGTTGGATCAGCTATTGCTAGAGAATTATCAAAATATGATTTAAAAGTGTGTCTTATAGAGAAGGAAGAGGATGTTGCAACAGGAGCTTCAAAAGCAAACAGCGGTATTGTACATGGTGGATATGTAGCTAAATATGGAACTTTAAAAGGTGAATTATGTATAAAAGGAAATAGTATGTATAGTCAGCTTGAAAAAGAACTTAATTTTGGATATAGAAAACCAGGTGCATTAGTAATAGGATTTAATGAAGAAGATGAAAAGAAAATAGAAGATTTATATGAAAATGGTTTAAAAGTTGGATGCAATGATTTAGATATAATACATGGAGATAAAATAAAAGAATTAGAACCTCATATAAATAAAGAAGTAAAAGTTGCATTATATGCTAAAAGTGTTGGAGTAGTTTCTCCTTATGAGATGACAATAGCACTTACGGAGAATGCAATAGAAAATGGAGTAGATTTAAAATTAGAAACAACAGTATTAGGTATAGAGAAAAAAGATGAAGCTTTTAAAATAAGTACTAATAATGGAATAATAGAGAGTAAGTATGTTGTAAATGCAGCGGGGCTTTATAGCGATAAAATAGCTAATATGATAGGATTAGATCAATTTAAAATATTGCCGAAAAGAGGACAGTATGTACTTTCTACAAAAGATCAAGGATATCTTGTAAATAGAGTTATCTTCCCAGTTCCTACAGAAAAGGGAAAAGGAATACTGGTTACTACAACTTATCATGGGAATTTTATGATAGGACCTGATGCTGAACAAACAGATGATAGAGAAGACATAGGAACAGATAAAGAAAGTATTGAAAACATAATAGAAACAGCAAGAAAGTCTATACCGAATTTTGATGTGAGTAAAGCTTTAACTACTTTTGCAGGGGTAAGAGCAGTTAGTAGTTCAGGCGATTTTGTCATAGGTGAAAGTAATATTAAAGGATTTATAAATGCCGCAGGCATAGATTCACCAGGGGTAACATCTTCACCAGCTATAGCAGAAAAAATAGTTGAAATTATTAAAGAATCTGGATTAAAGTTAATTAAAAATGAAAGATTTAATCCGTATAGAAAACCTATAATAATTAAAAAAGACAAAGATTTTGCTGGAAAGATAGATGATGAAGATCCAAAGAAAAATATAATATGCAGGTGTGAATGTGTGACTGAAGCAGAGATAATAGATGCAATGAATAGAGGGATTCCAATAAAATCTACAGATGCTATAAAAAGACGTACAAGAGCAGGAATGGGATTTTGCCAAGGTAATTTTTGCAGACCTAGAGTAAAAAATATAATATCAAGAGAGATGAATATTCCAGTAGAAGAAGTTACAGTAAGAGGAAAAAATGAAGAAGAACCACCTAAAAGAGTAAATATAGATATTATTAGAAACTGCGATAAGTAAAATAAAAGTAATTTGTAACAATTTTTTATACTCGTTACATAATATATAGCACAACAAATGAGGTGGATGGCAGGAAAAAGATACAGTGAATAATTGTGATACACATATATAATGTAAATGAAGTTATTTAAATAGAGGCTATTGCAAAATAATATGCAATAGCCTTTGAATTTATATTAGAATCTAAAATCACGTTTTCCTTCATTTAATTCTTCTAAATGTTTAATTACTACCTCTTTAACTTTATCACTTGGAATTCTAGTAATTTCTTTTTCTATTACTTTTTCACCATTTTTCTTAGTTTTTGAAGAAGCATAATCTTCTAAGTATTCTTTTAAAGTCATTAAAGCGTTTGGTTGACAGCAGTTAGCTATTTGCCCAGATTTAACAAGACTCATAAACCTATCTCCAGTTCTTCCTTCTCTATAACAAGCAGTACAGAAACTAGGAATGTGCCCCATCTCTAATAACCAATTAACTATTTCATCTAATTTTCTATTGTCATTTACATCGAATTGAGCAGAATTATCTTCTTCTTTTTCTTTTTCAACGTATCCACCAACGCTTGTACAAGAACCACCACTTAATTGTGAAACACCAACTTTTAAAAGTTTTTCTCTTGCTTCTTGAGATTCTCTTGTAGAAACAATAATTCCTGTATATGGTACTGCAATTCTAAGAATAGCTACTATTTTTTCTAATAATTCATCTGAAATTGCATTTGCAAAATCTTCAGGATTTATATCATCAGCAGGTCTTATTCTAGGAACACTTATAGTATGAGGGCCAACTCCTTTAGCAGCTTCTAAATGTTCAGCATGCATTAATAGACCAACAAAATCATATCTATAAAGATTTAATCCAAATAAAACACCACAACCAACATCATCAATTCCACCATCCATAGCTCTATCCATAGCTTCTGTATGATAAGCATAATCATGTTTTGGTCCAGTTGGGTGAAGTTTTTCATAAGCTTCTTTGTTATAAGTTTCTTGGAATAAAATATATGTTCCAATTCCAGCTTCTTTAAGTTTTCTATAGTTTTCAACTGTTGTAGCTGCTATATTAACATTCGCTCTTCTTATAGCACCATTTTTATGTTTTATGCTATAAATAGTTTTTATACTTTCAAGAACATATTCTATTGGATTATTAATAGGATCTTCTCCAGTTTCTAAAGCAAGTCTTTTATGTCCCATATCTTGAAGAGCAATTACTTCTCTCTTAATTTCTTCTTGAGTTAATTTCTTTCTACTTATATGTTTGTTTTGATGATGGTATGGACAATAAGTACATCCATTTACACAATAATTTGATAAATAAAGAGGTGCAAACATAACAATTCTATTTCCATAAAATTTTTGTTTTATCTCTTTAGCTAAATCATGTATTTTGGCTATTTCTTCATCTAAATCACATTCAAGTAGTACAGCAGCTTCTTTATGAGAAAGGCCTTTATATTCTTTTGCCTTTTCTAAAATTTCATTAATTAAAACTTTATTTCTCTTATTTTCTTCTGCAAACTTAAGAGTTTCTAAAATCTCTTCGTTATTAATAAATTCAGTTGCTATACTTGATTTTACATTATACATGTCAAACATCTTCTTTCCATATTAATTTTATTAAAGCTGTTCTGACAACATTAAAGTTAATAGGGATTAATTTGTTTTTGAATACATAGTTTTTACATTTATGCCTTTAAGCATACCCAATTTACCTGATAATGAACTTATAATATCATTACTAGCATCAACTACAATACTTATAATGGCAAGATTTTTTTCCTTATAAGGAAGTCCCATTCTTCCAATTATATATTTATTATAATCATGCAAGATAGTATTTACTTTTTCAGTTACAGTTGTATCTTGAACTATTATGCCTATTAAAGCAATTCTTGTATCCATAAATATCCATCCCTTCTTAAATATTAAGTAAATAACAAAATTCATAATGTGATAATGAACTTTGAATTTTTATTAATATGCATTTTAAAATTTATATAAAACAAATTTGGCACAAAAATAAAAAACTCTATGCAAAAAAGGCATAGAGATACATACTTAATTATATATTCGCCTTCTCATTTGGGTAAAACCCTCATGTATTTCAGAACATTTTTTTAATTGTTACCTTTTCTCTCAGGAATATCCTTAAAGTAAGGGTTAAATTAATTCTATCATATATTAATGTTTTTATCAAAGAATACAGTTTAGTAACTATTAATTATTTATAAACATAAATTTAAGAATAGATTAAGGAAACATGTAAATTAGCTATGTTAATATATTAGTATAATAATTTAAAATGAGAAAATTCAGGAGGATACTATGGAAAAACGTCAATATGTTTGTTCAAAATGCGGATGTAATAGATACGAAAGTGATCAATTTCAAGCAACTGGTGGAAATTTTGCTAAAATATTTGATATTCAAAATAAGAAGTTTATTACAATTTCTTGTTCTCAATGTGGCTATACAGAATTGTACAAGGCTAATACGAAGAATGGATGGAATATATTAGATTTTCTAATGAGTTAAATTTATTTATGAAAGATGAACTCAGGTAAAAAAGAGTCTATATAATAGTATAAATTCCATTATGATAGACAAATATAAAAATATATGTAATAGTAGCTAGTCTTAAATTTATAAATTAGCTACTATTTTTTTATTATTTAAAGCCTATTTTGAATTCTTTAGGGGTTACATTATACTTTTCTTTAAAACTTCTTATAAAATAAGAAATATTACTAAAACCAACTTCTAATGATATTTCAGTTATAGATAAATCAGTATTTGAAATTAAATTTGCAGCTTTTTCTAATCTATAATTTTTTATAAATTGAATGCAGGTTTTACCAGTGTACTTTTTGAAAAATCTCATAAAGTGATATTGATTGTAATGGCATATAGAAGAAAGTGTATTAATATCTATTTCTTTATTATAATTTTCTTGTATGTATTTGAGTATAATTTTAATTTTTTCAATTTTTTCTTTATTTAAATATGTATTATTTGTTTTCTTTTTTATCAAATTAAATTTAAATAGAAGAGAAAAATATCTAAAAAGCAATGATTTGATTTCTAGTTCAAAACCATAATATTTTGAATTATAAGTATCAGTAATATTTAATATTATATTTTTTAATTCATCATTAATAAGAGAATCTTTATTAATAATTACTGGAAGTTCAAATTCATTATTTATTATAGGAGTTATAAAGTTAACGGAACAATTATCAATAATATTGCTATTTAATTGTTCCATATTGAAAACAATAGAATTCCAAGTGCTAGAATGATTTTCTTCAGTACTAAAATAATGAAGAAATCCGCTATTTATTAGGATTATATCACCTTTTTTACAAGTATAAGAATCTGCATTGATTTTTAAATTAAATTGTCCAGATAAAACTAAAATTAATTCTAGTTCATTATGCCAATGTGCTGTTATTGATTTTTCAATATTACCTAAGGAAACATTATATATGCCTAGCGGTAGTAAAAAACTACCATGTTCTCTTTTTTCTCTACAATTATCTTTTATCATTTTATCACCATTAATGTCAGTTTTGTGTTATTTATTATCAATTTATTGCAAGTATATATTACTTTTATTAAATATAATATCATTATAGAGATATTTTGCAAGAAACAAAAGCAAAATAAGTAAAGTTTATTTATAAATTAGAATATATTAAAGGAGAATTAATTATGACTGAAAAAGAAAAAATGTTAAATGGAGACTTATATTTAGCTCTTGGAGAAGATCTATTTTCTGAAAGACAACATGCTAAAGAGGTGATTTTTGAATTTAACTCATTACATCCGAGTGAAGTAGAAAAAAGAAATGAACTAATTGCAAAGCTATTTGGATATGTGGGTGAAAATTTTTATATAGAACCACCTTTTAGATGTGACTATGGATACAATATTCATTGGGGTGAAAATTCTTATGTAAATTATAATTGTACAATATTAGATTGTGCTAAAGTAACAATAGGAAAGGATGTACTTATAGGTCCTAATGTGAATATTTTTACAGCAGGACATCCATTATCACCTTCACAAAGAATTTCAGGGCTAGAGTATGCACATCCTATTGAAATAGGAGATGGAGCTTGGATTGGTGGAGGAACAACTATAAATCCAGGAGTTAAAATAGGGAGAAATGCAGTAATTGGATCAGGAAGTGTTGTTACAAAAGATATTCCAGATAATGCAGTAGCTGTAGGAAATCCTTGTAGAGTTATAAGAATTATAGATGAAGAATAATACTAAATGGAGGGAAAATAATGTTATTTAAAAATAATGAAGCGTCTTGGATTTTTGAACCCAAAACATATATTATATCAGATGAAAAGATTGTTATTAAAACTGAGCCAGGAACAGATCTTTGGCAAAGAACTTATTATGGATTTCAAAACAATAATGCACCGGCATTGTTAGTTAGCACAAATGAAAAAAATTTTTCTTTTGTAGTGAAAACTCAATTTGACAGTAATCATCGTTTTGATCAATGTGGTGTTATAATTTACCAAGATAGTGATAATTGGTTTAAAGCATCTATTGAATATCAAAATGAAGAATACCAAAGACTTGGAAGTGTAGTAACTAATTATGGTTATTCGGATTGGGCAACTACTGATATTTCTGCAAAATACAAACAAATGTATTATCGACTTAGTCGCCGTGAAAATGATTATTGTATTGAAAATTCATATGACGGAGTTAATTTTAAACAAATGAGAATTTTCCATTTATTTAAAGCAAGTGATGAAATACGTATAGGAGTATATGCTTGTAGTCCGGAAAAATCTTCATTTAATGCTGTGTTTACAGAAATACAATTTACAGAATGCAAATGGCCAGCTCATAAATAAATATTAAAGATTTTACTATAATGCTATAAAAATAAATATCCAATATTTAGATTATGCTTATTATACTATAGATATGATAATTCATTAATATTGATTTAAAACACATTCTAATATTATGACCAAGTGTAACAATAGGTATTTGCTTTAATAAAATATTAATAAGTAATTGATTAAAGGAGATATTTATGAGTTACACTACAAATAGACAACCACAAGGAATTTTAAAAAATATTGAAACTTTTTTTAGAGAAGGAATGATTGCTGAAATAGTTGCAATAAATGATTATAGTTATTTTATAAGTTTAACTGATAATAAAGAAGTAAAAGATATATTCCATCATATAATGGAGGAAGAAAAAAGGCATTATGGACTGTTTTTGCAAGCATTAAGAAGTGTAGATAAAGAGCAAGCAGCAGTAAAGGCTGAAGTAGATGAACATCTAGAAATATCATCAAAGGAAAAATATAAAGAATATAATGGTAAGGGAAGTAAAAGCAATTTACTTACTCATATAAGAGATGCTATAAAAGGTGAACTAGAAGCTATAGTATTATATGAATTTTTTATTGAAAATCTAGAAAATGAAAAGGCCATAGAACTTATAAAAGAAATAACTAAAGATGAAAAGGAACATGTGGAGGAATTAACAAAAACATTGGTTATTTTAGATAAACATAAATATAATAATATAGTATAAATATATAAAAACAAGGAAGAACTTTAAGTGTTCTTCCTTGTTTTTATATGGTTGATTTTTATTATTTCTTTTCTGCTGGGTACTTACGACCTACAAAAATTTCCACTCTTCGATTTTTAGCTTTACCTTCATCTGTAGAATTATCAAATTTAGGTTTTTGATCACCATAAGCTTGAATTGATATTTTTTCTTGTTTAATGCCTCCTGAACCAACCATAAAATTCATTACATTTATAGCACGTATTGCACTTAAATCCCAATTAGAACGGAAGTTAGTATTATTAATTGGAACATTGTCTGTATGTCCTACAATTTTAATATCATTATCTAGACCCTGAAGCATGCCTGAAATTTTTAAAAGTAATGGATGTACATTTTTTAACACATCTGCATCACCTGAATTAAAAAGTATAACATCCTGTATTGAAACTTCTAACCCACCTTCATTAAGATCAACCTTAACTTTATCAGAATATCCTTGTTGACTAATTTCTTTCTCTAACATTTGCTTTACTTCATTCATTTTTCCGTCTTCAACTGTAGAATTATTAGACTCTGATATACTAGCCTCCTCCGTAGACATATCGGGTTTTCCGCCTTTCATTGCACTGTTAGTACCTGAAAAAATAACGCTGAATTGTTCACTAGCTTGTTGTAGCTTTTGGTTATCTACTTTACTCATAGCAAACATAACAATAAAGAGAGCTAATAAAAGTGTTAGCATATCTGCATACGGAATAAGCCATGTTTCATCGACATGTTCTTCATGATGTTCTTTTTTCTTTTTCATCCTTATTCTCCTTTGATTTAAGTTTAATTATTCATTCTCTCAATTTCAGCTCTATCTTTTGGTGGTAACATACCAACTAGTTTTCTTTCAATACTCTTAGGATTTGCGCTTGATTGAATAGCTAAAACCCCTTCAAATATAATATACATATTACTTATTTCTTCATGAGATTTTCTTTTTAGTCTAGAGGCAAAAGGATGACAAACTACGTAACCAACGAAAATACCATAAAGAGTTGCAACGAATGCTCCCGCTATCATGTGACCTAATTTTTCAGTATCATTTAAGTTTCCAAGAGCACCAATTAAACCAACAACTGCTCCTAAAACTCCAAGTGTTGGCGCAGCACCACCTGCTGCTGTAAAAATAGCAGCACCATTACGATGTCTTTCTTCTGTGCTCTCAATCTCCATTTCCAAAGTATCTCTTATTACTTCTGAGTCTAAACCATCCACTACCATTTCTAAACCTTTTTTCATAAATTTGTTTTCCATTTTTTGTACTGTACCTTCAAGCGATAATAATCCATTTTTTCTAGTTAATTGCGATATTTCAACAAGTTGTTTTATAATTGAAACTGGATCTTCACCTTTTCTTTCTTTAAACAGAACCCCCATAATTTTAGGGATTGAAAGAAACTCTTTTTTCGGAAAAGAGTTCATTACTGCAGCAGTAGTACCAATAAGAATTATAATAGCTGCAGCAGGATTTAATAATACTGCAACATTCGCACCTTTTACAATCATCCCTACAACTACTGCAAGAAGACCTGTAATAACACCTATAATCAAAAAAATATCCATGTTTATTCCCCCCTGGAATATATGTTTTAAATTATGTAAAATAAATATAGAAAAACAAATTATATGTATTTCTAAATAAGACTTATATATTATAAAAAGAAATCTATATATTGGTAATATAATACATATATGTATTAAGATTAAGAGCAGCATATATATTAAAATTACATATAAATTAACTTATTTTTTTATTAGTTTATTACATCTTATTATAAAATTTTTATAAAGTTATAATATCACAATATTTAAAAAGCTAAAAGTATATTTTAAAAGTATTTGGACAAAATTTCACATTATTAAATACTATATTTTTTAATAGATATTATATAAAAAGTTTATTAGAATATATGCCAATAAAGGGAGAATGTAAAAGTGATTAAATGATGCAACAAAAAAATTTTTAGTAATAAAAAATATTGGATTATTAGAGTGTTGATATATAAGGGTTAAGAAATAATATTAATCATATATTAATATTATCCTAGTTTTTTAATTAAATTTGACTTACTAAAGAGCATATAGTAAACTGTACACGTATTAAATAATAAAGACAGTTCGTGTAACCATCCTGTCTATAAACAAAACTAGGGCGTAACTACCCGTATAGGTAGTTTTTTGTTTAAGGGCGGTTTTTGCCCTTTTTTATTTGCAAAAAATTAATTAGTAGCCTATTTTTTAGTAGAATGTTGATATATGCATAAGTAAAGTTGGACAGAATAATTATATAGTTTATGCCCTTTATCAATATGTAAGGAGGTCTTGATTATGAAAAAAATAGGGTTAACAACAACAGTTCCAGTAGAGGTTCTTATTGCAGCAGGATATACACCTGTAGATTTAAATAACATTTTTATAACCTCTACTGATTATTCAAAATACATAGATATAGCAGAAATAGATGGGTTTCCTAAAAGCTTATGCGCTTGGATAAAGGGAATTTATGGCGCATGTATAGAAAATGATATTAAAGAAATAGTTGGAGTTATGGAAGGAGACTGTTCTAATACTAAAGTTCTTATTGAGGTACTTCAATTAAAAGGAATTAAGGTTTATCCATTTTCATTTCCACATAGTCATAAAATAGAAGATATAGAAAATGAAATAAGAAAGTTTATGACTATCTTTAATGTAAGTCTTGAAGAAACTGAAATAGTTAGAAAAAGACTAAATGAAATTAGGCAATTATCAAAACAAATTGATGAATTAACATATATACATAATAAAGCTAGTGGATTTGAAAATCATTTATATCAAGTAAGTTTAAGTGATTTTAATGGAGACTTAAATGTTTTTAAAGCAGATTTAAAAAAAGTTATTGATGATATAAAGAAAAGAGAACAACTAAATAAAAAATTAAGATTAGGATATATAGGTGTTCCACCTATGACTAGTGATATATATGAATTTGTTGAAAATTTAAATGCTCATTTTGTATATAATGAAGTGCAAAGAGAATTTGCTTTTCCTAGAGTAGATAAAGCAGTAAGTATATTTGAGCAATATTATGATTACACTTATCCTTATAACACTGAATTTAGAATTATGGAATTAAAAAAGCAAATTAGAGATAGAAAATTAGATGGAATAATTCATTACACTCAAGCTTTTTGTCATAGAGCAGTTGAGGATATAGTCTTAAAAAAGCAATTAGATATTCCAATATTGAATATTGAAGGAGATAAATTAAATACATTAGATGCAAGAACAAAACTTAGATTAGAAGCTTTTCTTGATATGCTATTGGATTTAAAGGAGATTAAAGAATGAGAACATTAGGAATAGATCTTGGAAGTAGGGAAGTTAAAATTGCTTTAATGGATGACAATAAGATAATAGAAATGAAAAAGATAAGTACCATGAGCTTTTATAGAGATTATTGCAGTTTTGATGGTAGGGTAATAGTAGATTTAGAAAAGCTTAATATAGGACCAATTGATAAAGCTGTTTCAACAGGCTATGGAAAAAATAATACGGATTTAAAACTTTTTACTCCTATAAATGAATTAAAAGCTCATATTTATGGAGCAATTTATCAAACTGAATTAAAAGATTTTATACTTTTAGATATAGGCGGTCAGGATGTTAAAGTGATAAAAGTAGAGAAAGGCATTATTGAAGATTTAGAACTTAATGAAAAATGTGCTGCCTCTTGTGGAAGATACTTAGAAAATATGGCTAATGTGCTTGAAATATCTATTGATGAAATGAGTAAACACTCAGAAAATCCCATTGATCTAAATTCAACTTGTGCAGTATTTTCTGAATCAGAGTTAATTGGAAAAATAGCGGAAGGTGTAAGTATAGAAAGATTATGTGCAGGAGTTAATTATTCTCTTTATAAAAGACTATGCCCTCTTTTAAGTAAATTTAAAGGAAAAAAATTAATTATAACTGGTGGTGTTGCAACCAATACTTCAATAAAAAAATATCTAAAAAATGATTATGAAGAAGTAGTAGAAGTAAAACAGCCACAATTTAATGGAGCAATTGGATGCTGCTATTATGGGAGTAAGGTGCTATGTTAAAAACATAGATTTGAAGAAATATTCAATAGGTTATTGGAGGAAATAATTATGTATATTTTAAAAGCAGAACATAGTTTTGATAGTGCCCATTTTCTTGCTAGATATAAAGGAAAATGTGGAAATATTCATGGACATAGATGGAAGGTTGAAATTGAAATACAATCAGAAACCTTAGTAAAAGGTGGGCAACTTGATGGTATGTTAATAGACTTTGGGGATTTAAAGAAAGATGTTAAAGATATGGTAGATTATTATGATCATGCATTGATTATAGAAGAAGGGACCATGAGGAAAGAAACATTAAACTGTATAAAACAAGATGGATTTAAAGTAATAGACGTTAATTTTAGGCCAACAGCTGAAAACTTTGCAGCATTTTTCTTTAAAACAATGAAAAACAAGGGATATAACGTAAAAAGAGCTACAGTTTATGAGACTCCTACCAATAGTGCTGTATATGAAGAAAGTGAGGGGTGTTAAAGTGAATTTTAAAGTAGTTGAAAAGTTTGTTAGCATTAATGGAGAAGGCCGCCTTTGTGGGCAATTAGCAGTATTTATAAGATTTGCAGGATGTAATTTAAATTGTAGCTATTGTGATACAATTTGGGCAAATGAAAAAAATGTTTCTTATAAGTTAATGTCTTCTAATGATATATATGAATATATTAAATCAACAAAAGTTAGAAACATAACTTTAACTGGAGGAGAACCTCTTCTTCAAGAAGGAATAATAGAGCTATTAGAACTATTATCAAAAGATAATGAACTTTATGTTGAAATAGAAACTAATGGAAGTGTATTGATAGATCAGTTTTTAACTATGGAAAATCCTCCAAGTTTTACTATGGATTATAAACTTCCTTCAAGTAATATGGAAGGTAAAATGGAATTAGAGAATTTTAAATATTTAACTAATAAAGATACAGTGAAATTTGTATCAGGTAGCATTGAAGATTTAAAAAAAGCGAAATACATAATAGATACTTATAACCTTGTGGATAAAACTAGTGTATATATTAGTCCTGTATTTAGGGAAATTAATATGGATGATATAGTAGAATTTATGAAAGAAAATAATATGAATAAAGTTAATTTACAAATACAACTTCATAAGGTTATATGGGAACCAAGCAAGAGGGGTGTATAATATGGAAATCGATATAAAAGCAATTGAAGAACATATAAGGGGAATTTTAATAGCTTTATGTGATAATCCTGACAGAGAAGGATTAAAGGATACTCCTAAACGTGTAGCTAAAATGTACGAAGAAATCTTTCAAGGAATGTGTTACAGTAATGATCAAATTGCAAGTATGTTTAATACTACTTTTGAAGATGATTTATTAATAAAAGAAAATAATAATGATATAGTTTTTATGAAAGACATAGAAATATTTAGTCATTGTGAACATCATTTGGCACTTATGTATAACATGAAAGTTGCAATAGCATATATACCTAATAAAAAGGTTATTGGATTAAGTAAAATAGCTAGAATAGCTGATATGGTAGGACGTAGATTGCAGCTTCAAGAAAGAATAGGAACAGATATAGCTGAAGTATTGCAAAAAGTAACTGAATCAGAAGATGTAGCAGTTATTATACAAGGAGAACATGGTTGTATGACTACTAGAGGAATACAAAAGCCAGGTGCTAGAACAATATCAACTACTCTAAGAGGAAGATTTAATACTGACCCAATTTTAAATAACAAATTGATGATGCTTTATAAACAAGGTTTTTAGCCTCAGATGGATTTTTAAACCTATTCGGAGACTTAGAAACCGTTATCCATGAGTGTGTAGCTGTTATGAAATTACAGATACTAGCTATGGGATAGACAATAAGAATATATATACATATTAAAAGGACGGTGTACTATAAATGAATAAAGAAAAAGCAATAGTAGTATTTAGTGGTGGGCAAGATAGCACAACTTGCTTATTTTGGGCAAAAAAGAGGTTTAAAGAAGTTATAGCAGTTTCTTTTGATTATAATCAAAAACATAAGTTAGAATTAGAATGTGCAAGAGATATATGTAAAAAATATGATGTAGAACACCATATTTTAGATTTAAATTTATTAAATCAACTAGCACCTAATTCACTAACTAGACAAGATATAAATGTCGATAAAGATGCACCTAAGGAAGGGGTTCCTAACTCATTTGTAGATGGCAGAAATATGTTATTTTTAACTTTTGTTGCAGTATTCGCAAAGCAAAGAGGAGTAAATACTATTATAACAGGCGTATCTCAAAGTGATTTTAGCGGATATCCAGATTGCAGAGATGTATTTATAAAATCTTTAAATGTTACACTGAATTTAGCTATGGATTATCAGTTTGAAATCCTTACACCATTAATGTGGATTAATAAAGCAGAAACTTGGAAAATGGCTGATGATTTAGGTGTGCTTAATATCGTTAAAGAAGAAACTTTAACTTGTTACAATGGAGTAATAGGTAATGGCTGTGGAAAATGTCCAGCTTGTAAATTGAGAAAAAATGGATATTTAGAATTTAAAAAAGAATATTTAAACATTTACTAGTTTTAAACTATACTAATATAGAGAAAAATATTTGCGAGGTAGATATGTCTATATATTTTGATGTCAAAACTATTAGAGAACTTATAGGAGATAATTATAGAGAACAAAGAGAATTTACATTAGAAGAATTAGCACAATATGATGGAAGTAACGGAAAACCTGCTTATGTGGCCATAGAAGGTATAGTTTATGATTTAAGCGAAAAAGCAGTTTGGGCTAACGGAACACATTTTGGACTTACAGCAGGTAAAGATTTAACAGAACAATTCAAATCGTGTCATGGAGTGCCTAAATTTTTAAGTACCCTATCTAAAGTTGGGATACTTAAAGCAAATAATAGAATGAATACTGTAACTATGAACAGAAGTGAAATGCAAAGCAAATCTAACTTTACTCCTGATGATTGGGTTAGATATATTACCCCATTAGTTAATCGTGCATTAGCAGAAGCTAAGGCAGGAATTAATCCAGAACATTTATATCAGGAATTTATTTTATCAGGTGTACTTGTAGGATTAGGAAAAACTCCTCAAGAAGCTATTGAACAGGTTGAAGAATGGGAAAAGACAGGAGTATCAAAGTTATTGGCAATGAGTAAGATGAACAGATTTTATTAGAGATTAAAAAGTGACTATCTAACAAAATTTTTGTTAGATAGTCACTTTTTTTATTTACTATGTTTTAATTGAATGTTGAGCTTTATAAAAAAATATAAGTTCTACATCATTAAAGCAATATTAAATTTTATATATTTCTACCTACTTCAAAAGCATCCCAAATGGCAGTCAGAATATTTCTAACTTCTCTTGCATCTCCTAATAGGTACACTTCTTTATCATTAAATTTTAATTCATTATATAGTGATTTTTCAGAATTATAACCAACAGATAAAATTACAGAATCAGCAGGAATTGTCACTTCTTTATCATCTTCTATTATTATAGCACCGTCATCAGCTACTTTAGATAAGATAGATTTTGTTTTAATATCAACTTTATAAAAAGCTAATAAATCTCTTAGCATTTGGCTATTTGCATGACATATTTCAGGACCAGAAGCTAATATATCATCAAGAGCTTCAACTATAGTAACCTTCTTACCCTGTTTTACAAGCCAAAGGGCTGTTTCACAACCTACTAAACCACCACCAAGAATAACAGTTGAATTTCCAGGAGTTTTATTTCCTAAAAGTACATCTTGAGCAGTATAAACTTTATTTTTATTTCCTTCTAAATTTAATATTTTAGGTGTTGAACCTGTAGCCACAATAATTACATCTGGATTTAATTTATCAGTTAAATCTTTTGTAACTGCAATATTAAAATGAATATCGATGTTATTTTCTTTTAATTCATTTTCATACCATTTTACAAGAGCTCTGTCATCTTCTTTAAAATCAGGAACTCCTCCTGGTATAATATTTCCACCTAATTTATCTGTTTTTTCATATAAAGAAACTTTATGGCCTCTGATAGCACAAACTCTTGCAACTTCGCATCCAGCAACACCACCGCCTACAACCATTACATTTTTGATTTCTTTAACTGTGTGCAATTCAAAGTCCTTTTCTCTACCTGTAGATGGATTTACAGCACAAGAAATTCCGCCACCAGTAGCTAATCTTCCCATGCATCCATCATGACAAGATAAACATGGACGAATATTTTTAATTTTTTCTTCTTTAATTTTTCTAGGAATATATGCATCTGCTAAAAGTGGTCTTCCTAAAGCAATCATATCTGTTTTGCCAGTAGCAATAGCATCACTTGCTAGATCAGGATTGTCCATTCTTCCAGCAGTAATAACAGGAACTTTAAGCACTTGTTTTAACTTTTCATTTAATGAAAGATACATTCCCTTTTTAAAATACATAGGAGGGTGATTCCAATACCATGAATCATAAGTACCAGCATCAGAATTAAATGCATCGTATCCGGCCTCTTCTAGTATTTTAGCAACTTCAAGACCTTCTTTAAGATCACGACCTTTTTCGTCAAAGTCTTCTCCAGGTAAGGCGCCATCATTTAAGCCTTTTACATAACTTTTAACACTATAACGAAGAGATACTGGGTAATCTTCTCCACAAGCATTTTTTATTGATTTAAGAATTTCTATAGGTAATCTTAATCTGTTTTGTAAGCTTACACCATATTTATCTGTTCTTTTATTAAACAATGCAATAGTAAATTGATCAAGAAGATATCCTTCATGAACAGCATGGACTTCGATTCCATCGAATCCAGCCTCTTTTGCTATAGCAGCTGATTCACCAAATCTTTTTATATAAGTTTCAATTTCTTCTATTGTAAGTTCTCTACATTTTATATCAGGTACCCATTTATGAGGTATAGCAGATGGTGCTATTGGTTGAACGCCACCAACCATGCTAGGGATACTAACACGACCAAAACCCATAGTTAATTGTAAAAATATCTTTGAATTGTATGCATGAACTCTTTCTGTAAGTACTTTTGCTGTTTTTATAAAATTTCCAGGATTAATAGTTGGACAAGGCATAGAAGGCATAGTACATTTTTCAATTTCATTTTCAACATAAGTAATACCAGTTATTATTAAACCAGTACCACCTTTTGCTCTTTCAACATAATACTCTATTCCCTGTTCATTAAAACTACCATCTTCTGAGCATAATCCAGCAGGTCCCATAGGGGCCATTACAAATCTGTTTTTAATTTCTAGATTACCAATTTTTATTGGTTCAAATAAATTTGAATATTTAGTGTCCATAAAACAACCTCCCATTTGAAAAAATTTACCAAATATATTCAGTATAGTCTAATGCAATGAAAACGTCAACATAGAATGACCAAATATTGTAATATATAGCCTTAAAGAAGAAATACATAATACCTTAATATATGTTGTAAAAGTATTCAAACCTTAATAATATAGTAAATTTTCCAACTATATTATTAAGGTTTAATTTATAGTAAAGTTTATTTTTTACTGTAATTAAATTAAATAATATATAAAAGCTGTACTAAGATTTTAGTACAGTTTTTTAGTGATGATTATGCAATCAATAATATTTTCTATGACAACTATTAATGAACTTAGTTAATAAAAGAACTATATTGTATAAATTTAATATTTTTATCACTTATTTATATTGGTATAATTTTTTATAATTTTAATGGAAAAATCTTTTTTAGAGCAATCTTCTTTATCAGCAAAAACAAAATAATAAGTAGGGGTTTTAATATCACGATATTTACACATTCCATCACAATTACCAGTGTAAATTTCTTTTACTTTAAATGCTCGTAAGATAGGTCCTTCAAAAACTAAAACTCCTACAGCTAAATTTTTATCACATAAAATATTTTTTAAGTGTACTTTAACTAATAATAATTTCCCAGTGTCCTCTAATGAGGTGTTGATTTTTTTATTTAGACAATCACAGTATTTGGGAAATACAATATGCTCTACTTCAGTTGGAATATCATAGTCATTTGTTTTCACTAGTAGTCACCTCCATATAATATTATATTTTATGTCGAAAATAATATTAATGTTACAAATTGACTTTAAGGAATGACGATAAATAGAACGTATATATTTTAAAATTAAAAAGTAACATTGTAAGTATATTAGAATAATCTAAATAATAAATAACATTTTGTCATATAAAAAATAGTATATATTAAGATGAAAAATATCTAAATTATTCAAAGGAGAAAGATATCATGAATGATAATATTAATTGTGAAAATACTATAGATGAAATTAGAAATTTAGAAATAAGTTATTGCTACAGTCCAACTTTAGTTGATAAGTATATGAATCAAGAAACAAAAAATGTAAAACAACCTACTACTTTAGTTGCTTTAGATTGTTTTACTACTTTTGATAACCCTGATACTGCTTATACAGCAGCTACAAAAAAAATAGATATTTCAGGTATATCACAAGGAACCTTTTTAAACTCTATAACTGATGGTACCCAAACAGTTACTTTTAGTTCAAATATGCAAAAACTTAATGTACCTTCAGGTTGGAATAATTGGTCTTCACCTCCATTATCTGAAGATTCCACTCCAGATGTACTATTTTCAAACTTCCAAAATTCTATGACTATAACTTTATCTGAACCATCTTGCATTTTTGGATTTGAAATGGAAGCTAATCTTTTTGGAACATTTCCTCTTACAGTTGAATTTTATTCAGGAAATGAGTTTGTAGGAAATATAGTTAGAACAGTTACTTCTCCAAATGGTGCAAGGTTATTTGCTGCAAAAACATGTTGCGATACTCCATTTGATCGTATTGAAATTATAGTACCACCGGCACTTGGATTTGGAATAGCACAAGTTAGGTACAGTACTGATTGTTCTTCTGAGTGTGATTGTTGCTGTAACGAAGCTGTTGATGCTAACTTTGTAGGTTGTGAAGAATCTAGAAATGTTCCAATAGAAATTACTAACTTAAAATGTCAAGGAAGATTATTAATAGTTGATGTAACAGTAACTGCATGTGAAAATAGAAAAGTAGCTATAGGCGTATTAGTATGTGATGAGGAGGAGGAAGATGTTTTAAGATTTAAGGTTTGTGAAGCATGTATGCCAGAATCAACAACACCTGAGATACCTTGTGTAGAGAATACATTTAGGTTCTGTTTTGGATTTGAAACTGATTTATGTGATCCACTTTCATTAAAAGTAAAAACTTTTGCTGAGTATGCTTCTTTTAATTTTGAATGTGATTGCTAAGTATCATAAATTAAGGTCTTGAAATAATATAAATATTTTAAGTTAATATAATAAAATTAACCTATAGAGTAGACAAAACGTCTATTTTATAGGTTTTTTCTATTTACAAGTAAGAAAACCGATTCTTTAATAGCTTAAAAATATTAGTGTTAATAAAGTATAATTTTTTACTTATAAATATAAGTTATATAAATGAGGATTCAATATGACTATATAAAGCTAATGCATTTTAATATAGTATGTGTTAATTATTTAGAAAAAGTTACGATAATAAATATAAGCGAAGGATAACAATAATTGATTATGATTTAAACAAATGTTGATATATACATAAATAAAGTTGGAAGCTATGAAATATGCTAAAGAATTATCAGAAGAAGATGGTGAAATTAAATTAGAAAAAGTAGATGTACCAGCAGGAAGTTTTTTTATAAAAATATGTAGTAATTATTATTAGGAATTTCAAGATGACCACGATTTCATATAAAACTACAGAATTTTATATAAATTCTTTTAATTGACATATTTTGAAAAATAATGTAGAATCTCATATGTTATGCCAAAATATGTACAATTAAAGGAGGGAAATTAAATATGACAGAATACAATGAACAAACACATTCAATTTATGAAGAGAATTATCAAAGAAGCATATGTCATAAATGCGGACAAGTTAATGCAGACACTTCACAATGTAAGAATTCAATATTATGCAATACATGTAGAGAAGAACAAATTCATTATCCAATTCCAAAGATCTTTGCAATTCTTGCTATAGGACTTATTATTCTTATAGGAATTTCATTTTTAAAATTTCCAAAAGTATTTAATAGTTATAAAATATATTCTGCGGCAGAAGATAATGCAAAAAAAGGAGAAGTAAATAGTACATTAAAAAATTTACAAAATGTATTAGAAGAATATCCTGATTCGCTAGATACCGCTGTAAAAATTATTGAAATAGCCATGGAAAATGGTAAATATAATTATGCAGGATACATAATAGATACTTATTTATCAGGAAAAGAAGCAGATAACTCAACATATACTTTAATTACTGAATACACAAAATATATTGATTCATATTATAAAACTTATGATGCATTTGGAAATATTGTAAGCAATTTAGATGAAAATGCTAGTCCAAATGAAAAAAACCAACTAATATCAAATAATTTGAAAATTTTATTAAATGATAAGAGTCAAAATAAATCATTACTATATTATTATTTAGGATCTACATCTAATGATAATAATGCAGCTAAAGAATATCTTAGTAAATCTATTCAAGAAGACAATAATATAACTGATAGTAAAATCCAATTAGCTAATATTTTACGTAGAGAAAAAGATTTTAATAGTGCAAGAGAAAAGTTTAATACTGTATTAAATAAAGAAAATGATAATGCAGGTGCATTAAGGGGATTAGCTATAGTAGAAATGCTTGAAGGGAATAAACAAGAGGGAGTAAATCTTGCTAAAAAAGCTTATGATGCAGACCCACAAGAAACTTATGTATTAGAAACTTTAATTATTGCTCTTATAACAAATGGACAAGACGATGAAGCTGAGAAATATAAAGAAGAATATACTTCAAATGGAGACGGATTTGATGATGATATAATGAATTTCTTAGATGGAAATAGTACTATTGATGATTATTATTTAGGATAAATAGGGGGATTTAGATTATGTATTTTATACCAGGTTTTTTAATATCAGCAGTAACATTTCCAGGTGTTATTGTACACGAATTAGCACATCAAATTTTTTGCCGTTTAATGAGGGTTCCTGTATATGAAGTAAAATATTTTCAATTTAAAAATCCTTGTGGTTATGTTGTACATGAACCAGCAGATAACCCATTAAAATCTTTTTTTGTTTCAATAGGACCATTTTTAATAAATACCATTTTGGGAATGTTTATTATGTTGCCTGTATCAATAGAAGTATTTGAATTTAAAAATTATAACAATTTGTTAAATTTATTTTTAGTATGGATTGGAATATCTATATTAATGCATGCATTTCCAAGTAAAGTTGATGCAGAAAATATGATTGAATCAATATTAAAGAATAAAGAAGTGTCTATAATATTTAAAATTTTAGTAACACCAGTGATTGGACTAATTTATATTGGTGCATATGGTTCAATAGTTTGGCTTGATCTAATATATGCAATAGTAATTTCTATATTATTACCCCAAATATTAGTTCTAATATTTTAATTATAAGAATACTATAAATTAAAATTATTATTAATAGCAAATAATATTAAATAAAAACTCCTTTAGATACATAAAATATTTAAGGGAGTTTTTTAATAATACAATTAAAAATAAAGAATAAATATTTAGAACTTGAACAAAATAGTAGTATAAAATTATAATAAAAATTTATTTTAGGAGCGATAAATATTATGAGTGAAAAACATGATTGTTCTTGTGCAAGCCAACAAGAAAAGGAGAAGAAAGCTAATAATTGTGGAGTTAAACATAGTAAAAAGACACATAAAAAAGATTAATAAAAATTCCTTTAGATACACAAAATATCTAAAGGAATTTTTTATTATTTAAGAAAGTACAAAGCGCTGAAGTCTTTAAATAACTTAAATTACAATTTAGCCAAAGATTAAAAAATGTAACCTAAAAAGCATATACATGATAGATTTTTTTATTTTTACTTATTGCTAAGTGATAAAGTCACAGAAGAAAATATATCTGTTAATTATAATGAAATTAATAAATTATAGATGAGTTTGTATAAGAAATAGATATTTAAATTTTTTATAAAAGATTAATATAAAACACAGGAGGAAGAATATGTTTGGATTTTTAAAAAGAGATATTGGAAAAGTAATTAATGTTAATGATATTGATGATTTAATAGGAAAAGTTGAACTTATTGATATTAGAGAAGATTATGAATATAAAAATGGAAGCATAAAATCTGCTAAAAATATTCCAATGGGTACCCTTTTAAATGAACCTAATAAATATTTAAATAAAGATAAAGAATATTACATAATGTGTCAATCAGGTGGAAGAAGTGCAAGAACATGTAGTAGTCTTAGAAAACAGGGATATGATGTTATTAACGTTTCTGGAGGGGTAGGATCTTATGTTGGCTCAAAAAAGAGGTAACTTAAGTTAATGTTTTAAAACAGTGTTGATATTATAGTGTAAAGTTAAAAATCAAGTTACATAATAATTAGGAGGATGATATTATGAAAAAGAAAATATTAATAGTAGGTGGAGTTGCGGGAGGAGCCTCAGCAGCTGCAAGACTTAGAAGAAATAGTGAGGAAGATGAAATAATAATGTTTGAAAAAGGACCTCATGTATCTTTTTCAAATTGTGCACTACCTTATCATTTAAGTGGAGTAATAGATTCTCCTAATAGATTAGTTTTAATGAGTCCAGAAAAATTTATATCACAATATAATATTAAAGCAAGAGTAAATAATGAAGTTATTTCAATTAATAGAAAAAATAAAACTGTAGATGTCAAAGATTTAATGAGTGGAGAAGTTTACAAAGAATCTTATGATAAACTTATTTTATCTCCAGGAGCACATCCAATAGTACCTAATATACCTGGCATTGAAAAAGTTAATGTTTTTACAATAAGAAACGTAGTTGATATAGATAAATTAAATAGATATTTAAAGGAGATAAATAGTAATGATGTAGCTGTAATTGGTGGTGGTTACATAGGGGTAGAAGCCGCTGAAAATTTAAGAAAAGCAGAATATAATGTATCACTTATAGAAGCTACTAAACAAATTCTAAAACCTTTTGATTATGATATGGTACAAATACTTCATAAGGAAATTTATGATAATGGTGTAAATTTAATTGTTGGAGATAAGGTTGAGCGTTTTGAAGAAGATATTATAGTTTTGTCATCAGGAAAAAAAGTGAATGCAAGTGCAGTTATTATGACAATAGGAGTTGCACCAGAAGTAACTTTAGCTAAGGATGCTGGAATAGAACTTGGAGAAACAGGAGCAATAAAAGTAGATAAAAACTATAAAACAAATGATGAAAATATTTATGCTGTAGGTGATGCAATTGAAGTGTATAATTCACTTACTCATTCTATGACTAAATTATCACTAGCTGGACCAGCTCAAAAGGCAGCAAGGAGTGTAGCAGATAATATAAACAATAAAAGTACAATAAATAAAGGGTATATAGGATCATCAGCTATAAAGGTATTTAACTATAATGGAGCATCAACAGGATTAAATGAATCATTAATAAAAGCACTTAATATGAACATAAATTATGATATAGTGAATATAATTCTTAATGACAAAGTTGGAATAATGCCAGATTCTTCGCCAATACATTTCAAAATGATTTATGAAGTACCAACTGGAAAAATATTAGGTTCTCAAGCTATAGGTAAAGGAGATGTTACTAAAAGAATAGATATAATCGCTACAGCAATAAAATTTGGTGGAACAGTAGAAGATTTAAAAGATTTAGAATTATGTTATGCACCACCATTTTCAACAGCAAAAGATGTTGTTAATTATGCAGGATATGTTGGATCTAATTTATTAAATAATGATTTTAAGCAAGTTAACATAGATAAGGTTAGAGAACTTGTAGAAAATAATGCTGCAATAATAGATGTTAGAGAAAGAAGAGAATATGAAAATGGCCATATAAAAAATTCAAAAAATATACCATTAAGTGAACTTAGAGAAAGAGTAAATGAAATACCAAAAGATGAGCCAGTATACCTTCATTGTAGAACAGGACAAAGAAGTTATAATGCAACTTTAGCACTTCAAAATTTAGGATATACTAATATTTATAACATAACAGGAAGCTTTTTAGGACTATCTTTTTATGAGTATTATAATGATAAGACTATGAATAGAAATAGTATTGTTACAGAATATAATTTTAAATAATAGAATAAAATCGCCTAGGCGACTTTAGAGACGGCGATTTTTTAGCAATGTACCATTTCCAAACGTAGTGCAGGAATAATGGTGTGGCATAATTAAAAATATATAGTAATAGGTAGTCTAAATTTAAATTAGACTACCTATTAAAGTTTACATCAATTTCTGATAATAATGAAAGTTCAGGAATATAACTTTCAGAAGTTCTAAGTTTAGCTATTAAGTTATGTTCATTTCCATCAGAATGTTCAGCAATCTTAAATGCATCTTTAATTAATAAATAGTTTTATAATCTTTTTTAATTTTGTTTTAAATAGTATAATGCTAGTAAATAATTGTAATAAAGAGCATTATATTAAAAACGACTTAAATTATAAAGCTAAAATAATATATTTTTAGATGGAGGAATTATGGAAAAAAGTAATTTTGCAAGTAATGTTAGAGAAAAGAACTTAAAAGAATTTTATGAAATTTATAAAGTTTTAGAGTATATTGACAAAGAAAATAATAAAATAATAAGTAAAAAAGCAAAATTTAAAACATTAAATGCTGATGAGTATATATCATCTGGAAATTGTACCTGTGAAGGGATCATATTTGTTATAAATGGAACAATAAAAATACAGAGAATTAATGAAAATGGAGAAGAAACAAATCTTTTTAATATTAAAAAGGGAGAACTATGTCATGAGGCATTAAGCTGTCTTTTAAATTTTAAATCATTAAATATTATAGGAAAAGCACTCCAACAATCTAAAATATGTATAATTCCGTTTGAAATAGTAACAGAACATCTATTTAAAGATAGTGAGTTTTTAAAATATATGTATAAAGATATATATAGTAAATTTAATACTGTCATAGAAAAGAAAGAAGAAAAGAGACATGATTCATTAGAAACTAGAATTGCAAAGCTACTCATAAGTAAGAAAAGCAAAATTGTTTATAGCACACATAAAGAACTTGCTTTTGAAATTGATTCTACTAGAGAAGTTGTTAGTAGAAAGTTAAAGAAATTTGAACAAATGGGATATGTAAATTTAGAACGAGGAAAAATAATTATTTTGAAGGATTTAAATGAATTTATAAAGTAAGAGTATGAAAATATCATTTTTTAAAGCTATAATAGTGTTTTTAGGTAAATATAAAGAATATTGGTTGTTTAAGCATTAATTAAAATAATTTGTCAATATAATAATACTATGATATTATATAAAACTGTGAGAAATTTTTGCTATTTAGAGAGCAAGTTTACTAAAGAAATAATAACTTGAAATTTTATTAATATTTAAAATAAACAATACAAAAAAAGATGTGAATTACTATTTTTATGAGGTTAACAGCATAAGAATGGTTTTTATATATTAAATTAATAAACAATGGAGGAAATGAATTTTATGAATACTTTACCAAATTGTCCAAAGTGTAATTCAGAATATACTTATGAAGACGGAAATCTGTTTATTTGCCCAGAATGTTCTTATGAATGGACTTTAGAATCAGAAAAACAAGCTGCAGAAGAAACTTTAGTTAAAGATGCTAATGGAAATATATTAAATGATGGTGATTCTGTAACAGTAATTAAAGATCTTAAAGTAAAGGGAAGCTCATCATCTATAAAGATAGGAACAAAAGTTAAAAATATACGTTTAGTTGATGGAGATCATAATATTGATTGTAAAATTGATGGATTTGGAGCTATGCAATTAAAGTCTGAATTTGTTAAAAAGATATAATTTTATCATAAAACTAATTTAAAACATAGCCTAATAATAAAATAATCCTTGTTAAGTAGATGCAGTAAAAGTGCTGCCATAAAATCTATTTAACAGGGTTATTTTTGTGTAGAAAAATATATTTAGATATAAATAATTTTTTCTTTCAATTCACAGTGAATCAAAACTTTACATAGCGTTACATAATATAGTACAATTAGTATATGAAATTTCCAAAAAATAGAAATAATTAGATAAAGAGGGGTAGAAATGCAACTTAATATAGAACAAAAAAGAATAATTGCAAATAAACCAAATGGTCATTCATTAATAAAAGGGGTAGCAGGTTCTGGGAAAACTACTGTTGCAGTAAATAAAATTCCACTATTATTAAGACATTATTGTCCACTTAAAGATGACAAAGTACTTATGGTAACTTATAATAAATCACTAAAACAATATGTATCAAATATATATGATAAAGTCAAAGATAAGGTTAATGTTCAGGTAAATCTATTTGATGAGGACAACAGTTTGAAGTTATACATTAAAAGAATAGACGATATACTTTTTGATTATTTCAATGAATATAAAAAACAGAATAATATAAATATAGAACTTGCTTCGCGTAAAGAATGTAAATGTGAACTAATTAATGCTATAAATTTTATTGGTAATATATATAAAGATGTAAAAATCATAGATTCTAAGTATCTTCAGTTTATTAAAGAAGAGATTATGTGGATAAAAGCATGTAATTATATAGATCTTGAGGAATATCAGTTGGTTGATAGAATAGGAAGAATAAGTAATATAAATAATGATGGTCCTCAAAAACTCAGAAAAAATTCAGAAAAGAGAAGAGCAATATTTGAGGTCTTGTTAAAATATAATAGTAATTTACAGAATATAAATAAAGTTGATTTTCAAGATATGGCACTATTAGCATTAAATCAAGCAAAACAATATCCTATTGAAAAGTATACTCATATTTTAATAGATGAAAGTCAAGATTTAACTAGAGTTGAATTGGAATTTTTAAAGGCTTTGTACGATAAAAAACCATATTCCAGTATAACATTTATTTCAGATGCAGCTCAAAGCATATACCATCAAGCTTGGTTAATAAAAAATCGTTCATTTGCTAGCTTAGGATATGATATGACTGGTAAATCTAATTTATTAAGTAAAAATTATAGAACAACGGCTCAAATAGCTGAGGCAGCATTCAGTTTAATTGATATTCATAAAGATTTACTACAAAATGACAACTTAGTTAAACCTAATTTGATAGACAAGCAAGGTGATTATCCAACCTATGAAAATTTTGAAAGTAAATTTGAAGAATGTATATATATAGTAAATTTAATAAATGAAACTCTCAAAGAAGGATATAAATTAAAAGATATAGTAATAATTGCTAGATTAAAAAAACAGTTAAAAGAATTTAGGAAATGCTTACAAGCTTATGATATACCATGTTCAATTTTTAATGATAATGATGAAATAAACTTTTCAGAAGATGAGGTAAAACTTGTAACTATGCACTCTGTAAAAGGACTTGAATTTAAAGTTGTTATAATTGCAGGTCTAAATGCTAAAGTAATGCCACTATGTCCAGTTAAAAATGAAGAAGAGGATATGGACATGCTAGAATTTAGAGAAAGAAAGTTACTTTATGTTGGAATGACAAGAGCTACTGAAAAATTATTTTTAACATCACATGGTATGCCTTCTAAATTTATTAGAGATATAGATGATAAATACTTAAGAATGAATATAGATAGTAATATGAGAGAAAATTGTAAATAAAAAGTATATATAGTATAATTTTATATGTAAATGTTTAAATAGGTAAATTTAAACTTAAAGCATATAAGGGGGATTGTAAATGGATTTTCGAACATATTTAAAGAAGTATCCAGATAAAAATGGTCGTTTTGGTCAATACGGTGGGGCATACTTAACAGCTGAACTAATTCCAGCTTTTGAGGAGATTGCTGATGCATATCAAACGATTTGTCATTCTTCACAGTTTATTAATGAACTTAGAAGAATCCGTAAAGAATTTCAAGGTAGACCTACACCAGTTTATCATTGCGAAAGACTATCTAGAGCAATAGGGAATTGTCAAATTTATTTAAAAAGAGAAGATTTAAATCATACAGGGGCACACAAATTAAATCATTGTATGGGTGAAGGATTACTTGCTAAATTTATGGGGAAAAAGCGTTTGATTGCAGAAACAGGAGCAGGACAACATGGTGTGGCGCTTGCAACAGCTGCTGCATTTTTTGGATTGGAATGTGAAATTCATATGGGAGAAGTTGATATTGCAAAGCAAGCGCCAAATGTAACTAGGATGAAAATATTAGGAGCTAAAGTTGTTCCGGTAACACATGGTTTAAAAACTTTAAAAGAAGCTGTGGATTCTGCTTTTGATTCATATGCTAAAAATTATAAGGATTCAATTTACTGTATAGGATCAGCATTAGGTCCACATCCATTTCCACTTATGGTAAGAGATTTTCAAGCTGTTGTTGGTTATGAAGCTAAAGATCAATTTAAGGAAATGACAGGTTTTTTACCAGATGTAGTTACAGCTTGTGTAGGTGGGGGAAGTAATGCTGCTGGAATGTTTATACCTTTTTTAGAGGAACCAGTTGAAATAATTGGAATAGAGCCATTAGGTAGAGGTGAAAAATTAGGAGACCATGCTGCCTCTATGAAGTATGGGGAAAAAGGCGTTATGCATGGATTTGAAAGCATAATGCTAAAAGATAAAAATGGTGAACCGGCACCAGTATATTCTATAGCTAGTGGTCTTGATTATCCATCAGTTGGTCCTGAACATGCATTTTTAAGAGAATTAGGACGAGTAGATTATAAAGTTATAAATGATGAAGAGGCTATGGAAGCGTTCTTTAAATTATCAAGATATGAAGGAATTATACCAGCAATTGAAAGTTCACATGCTGTTGCATATGCAATGAAAAAAGCTAAAGAAATGAAACAAGGGTCTATTTTAGTTTGCTTAAGTGGACGTGGTGATAAAGATATTGATTATGTTGTTGAACATTATGGATATGGAGAACAATATTTTAAATAAGATTTAATTAAAAACCACTTAAATATTTTAAAAGATATTTAAGTGGTTTTTAATTTATATACTAAATTTTTATTACATATAATCTCATCAGAAAGATGGATAAAATGTAGATTAGAGTTGTAGATTTAAATAAGCTTAATATATTTAAGTATAAATATATAGCAAACAATATATTATACTTAAGATAGAGATATAGATTAAACTTTTGTAAGAAATCTGAGAGGATGAAAAAGTAATGAAAAAATTCAATCTGGAGAATTTTATATTATCAATATTAAGGTTAATAGGAAGCATAGTTATTATATATGTGCTTATTCATATATTTTATAAACATAAATAATAAGTTTTATTTAAGGTAAGATTTAGGTAGAGGATAAAGATTTAATATCTAAATAAAAAAAATGAGGATAGTACATTTTTAATAATATTTTTAAAAATTATAAGTGATAAAATGAAAAAACAATTGAAATTGGAATAAATGTAAAAATATTCTTGACATTATAAATCTACAAGTGTAGACTTAAATTAATAATTTACATTTGTAGATTTAAAAGAAAGGAGATGTACTTTTTGAGTGAAATTCCTAAAATATCAGAAGCTGAATGGGAAGTAATGAAAACTTTATGGAAAACAAATCCTTTAACATCTGAAGAAATAATAGAAGCATTGAGTTTAAAAATGAGTTGGTCAAAACAAACTATAAAAACTTTTATAACAAGACTTATAAAAAAAGGGGTTATAGGTTTTAAAAAAGATGGTAGAGTATATAATTACTATCCTTTAATTTCTGAGGGAGATTGTATGAAGTTTGAAAATAAATCTTTTATTAAAAAAGTATATGATGGAGCTTTAAATATTCTTTTTAGTAGCTTCTTAGAAGAGGAGAATCTATCTATTGATGAAATTGAAGAATTAGAGAAAATTCTTAAAGAAAAAAAAGAAAAAATCAATATAAAAGATTTTTAACTAGATAACGAGAAGGGGTATATTTTTATGGGGAGTTTAGAAAAGGTTTTTTTATGGTTTTTTCAAACATCTTTAACAGCAGCTATCATTATTTTAATAATAATTCTGATTTTAAAAATGTTTAATAATCATATTAGTGTGCGGATTAAACATGGATTGTGGATTTTAGTAATGTTAAGACTTCTTGTGCCTGTAATTCCAGAGGTAAATATAAATTTATTTGATATTTTTAGTGATAAATATACAAATAGTTTACAGGAAATGATATTAGATACCTCAGGTAAAAATAGAGAAATTTCCATAGGATATAATAATTACAATAATGATACAAAGAAGATAGAAAAAATTAATGATTATGAAAAAAATAAAGAAGAATCTATAAATAAACAAATATGGATTTCTAATTTTATAAAGATAGCTTCTTTAATTTGGATTATAGGGATAATCGTTTTAAGCTTAACATTCATATTATCTTTAATGAGATTTAAAAGAAAAATTATACCTTTAGAAATATATAAAGATTTTAAAATTAAATCTATAATCAACAATTTAAAAGATAAGTTAAATATAAATTCAAAAATTCAAATTTTTATATATGATGGAATAAAAAGTCCTGGAATATTTGGAATTTTAAAGCCTAAAATTTATATACCACAATATGTTTTGAAAATGGAAGATTACAATAAACTATCCTATAGTCTATTACATGAGCTTATGCACTATAAAAGAAAAGACTTATATTATAACTTTCTTAGTATAGTAGCTCTTTGTATACATTGGTTTAATCCTTTAGTATGGATTGCTATAAATAAAATGAAGTTGTATAGAGAATATGCTTGTGATGCATGTGTTTTAGAGTGCCTTGAAGAAAAAGAAAGAATAGATTATGGTATAACGCTTATAGATTTTTCAAGAATGTTTTTTAATAAAAAAGAGCAATCTAGATTGCTAATTTGTTTTGAAAATAATAACCAAATAAAAAGGAGAATTAAAATGATAAAAGACTTTAAAAAAGGTTCATATAAAGTATCAACAGTTGCTATATTAAGTTGTTTAGTAGCTACAATAGCAATATTTACAAACAGTATTCAAGTAAAAGGATTTGATAATGATAATGTTTCAAAAATAACATCTAATAAAGAAGAAAATTCTAAATTTTTAATTGATGCACCTGTAAAAGTTTATGATGATATTAAAAAAGCACAAGAAATAGCAGGATTTAAATTCAAAGTACCAGATTATATTTTAGATGGAAATGAAGTTGGAGCTGGATTTCAAGTCATAAAAGTGTCTGATAAAGAAAATGCAGTACAAATGTTTTTTGATAATAACAATGAAAGAAACAATGAATTTTCATTAATCACAGGAGTATCAGATCCAATAGAGATAATAAAAAAATCAGAAAGCTTACGTGCACTACAAGAAGAGTTTAAAGTAGAAAGTGAAAGAAATTTAGTAGACTTTAATGGAATTCATGGAGAAGAGGTTACTGTTACAATTACTTCTCCAGAAAGAAAAATAGAAGATATTGATATTGTGATCAAAGAAATGAAGGAAATAAATAGATATTTTGTGTGGAAAGATTCTGGTATATGTTATATCTTAAATTATAATAAGCAATGTAAAAATGAAGATGAAATTAATCAATGGACAAGTATTGATAAAGATAATATATTTAAAATAGCAAAATCTTTGAAGTATTCAGAAGATATAAAAAACGTAAATTACTATCCAACAAGAGAAGTTTCAACAGAAATAGGAGTAATGAGTATATATGATAAAGGAGATTTAGAGAAAGCTGAAAAAATTCTTGGATTTAATCCTAAATTTCCATTAAAAGTAGATAAAGATATAAAAATAACTGGGTCAGGAGTTGGGATAACAGGAGATTCTGATATAGAAAACAATATTATAAATTACGAAATGAATAATTTTTATGTTAGTAAAAATTTGAGAATTACTTTTACAGCTAAAAAAGATTTAAAGTTTTATGATGATATAAAGAAAAATGAATATTTTATTAATGAAAATACAGAAGATAATATACCTAAAAAGATTAATGTAAAAAAATTAAACATTAATAATAATGAGGTATTTAAATACGAAGAAAGCAATGAGTATAATTATTGTTTAGTATATATTTGGAAAGAAAATGATGTTTGTTATTCAATTGCTTTATTTAATGAAGTTGATAATCCAGATAAAATAGCTGAAGAATTTGTTAATTCTAAATCAATAGATTAGTTAGTATATTAATAAAAAATTAGATAAAATTAAGTTTTTATAAACATATAAGATTATAATAAGTATAATATTCTCATATTAAATTATTTTGCTAGCAATAATTTAAGAGAGTATTATACTTATTTTAGCACTCTTTAATTATCAAAAATTGTATTATAAATATAAGTTGCAGTTTTAAAGTTATGGGTTAATTAAAGAAAATTATATATGAGGAGATAGAATCTTATAATATTATAAGATTTATCATTAAATTATTTTGAGATTCATATAATTACTATAGCAATCATATCTAAATATATCACAATGTAGAACTATTAATATATGAGCATATATTAATATAATTCAAATCTTAACAGTTTAAGAAATTTTCACTGAAAATCAAGTTTTGTATTATAAATTAAAGCCAATAAAGTAAAGGAGTTGAAAGGAGTTGAAACAAAATTCAAATTATAAACATAATAACTCTCATAATAGTAGAAAATATAATGAATATACAAAAACTAATAGCACAAAAAATTTCACTGAAGATGATATAGAATTATTAAGATTATTAGATACACAAAAATGTGCTCAAACAATATCTATATATGCAAACATACTTTCTTATATATCAACACTAGAAGGTATTGAGTTAATTTATAGTAAATATAATAAGGGAGTAAATTCAAATGAGTTACCTAATCCTGATATTCCAGCATTACAATCAGTTTATCTTGGTTTAATTTCAAGATCAATGACTACAGAAATAGGATTTATTAAATACAATAAATTATATAAAAAATATATTAATGGAGAAATTACTTATTCACTTAGACCTAATATAGATATTAATTTAGGAAATATTTTTGGCTTGATATCTTCATATTATACATTAAATGGTACAAAAGGTATTTATAAGAGAAATATTGATCAACCTATATTTGGAATTTAAGATTATCTATCTATAATATAGATTAATTATTAAAAACTTAACTATAAAAAATAGAAAATTATAATGATTTCAAAAATAAAAAACGAATAATGAGAAAGATAGATACATATTAATATTCGTATAAACATCATAAAAAGCGAAAATAAGTACTAAAATATCGTAAAATATTCACAAAAGTGTTGCAATATATCGAAAAATAACTTATTATAGTTCAGGTGGAAAAAAGATTTACGAAAGAGTGGTTTTATGAAGAAATTATTTGAAAAGAATGGAATGTTAGATAACTATTTCGGACTTACTGAAAAAAATACAAATGTTAAGACAGAAATTATAGCAGGTATTACTACCTTTATGACTATGGCGTACATATTAATAGTAAATCCAACTATATTATCAGCAGCTGGAATGGATAGCGGAGCAGTGTTTACTGCTACAGCACTATCAGCAGTAGTTGCAACTTTGATAATGGGTTTATATGCCAAATTACCATTTGCTCAAGCGCCAGGTATGGGTTTAAATGCATTTTTTGCATTTACAATAGTTCTTGGTATGGGATATTCATATCAATTTGCATTAACAGCAGTACTTTTAGAAGGTATTATATTTATTTTATTAACCTTATTCAATGTGCGTGAAGCTATTGTTGATTCAATACCAGAAAACATTAAAAAAGCAATTTCAGTTGGTATTGGTTTATTTATTGCACTAATAGGTTTTGAAGGGGCAGGAATTATAGTTCACCCTGAAGATAATTCAACAATTCTTGCACTTGGGAATATAACAAGTGGAACAGCACTACTTGCAATAATAGGTATCGTAATTACAGGTATTCTTTTAGCAAGGAATATTAAAGGTGCATTATTTATTGGAATGATTGCTACAGCTGTAATAGGAATTCCTTTTGGAATTACTCCAACACCTAATAGTATAATGAGTGTACCACCATCAATTAGTTCAGTTTTCTTTAAATTTGAGTGGAATAATATATTTTCTTTAGATATGGTAGTTGCTTTATTTACATTATTATTTATGGATATGTTTGATACAATAGGAACTTTAGTTGGAGTAACAACAAAAGCAAAAATGTTGGATGAAAATGGAAAAGTTCCAAATATAAAGAAAGCTCTTTTTGCAGATGCAATAGGAACTACGTTTGGAGCATGTGTTGGTACAAGTACAGTAAGTACATTTGTAGAAAGCGCCTCAGGAGTTGCGGAAGGTGGAAGAACAGGATTAACAGCAGTATCTACTGCTATAATGTTTGGATTATCATTATTCTTTGCACCTATATTTGCTTCAATTACTCCAGCAGTCACTTGTTCAGCATTAGTATTAGTTGGATTATTTATGATTGAGCCAATAAAAGAAATAAATATTTCGGATTTTACAGAAGCTATACCAGCATTTTTAACTATAATTATGATGCCGTTATCTTATAGTATATCAGATGGTATCGTATTTGGAGTTGTTTCATACATACTATTAAAATTATTTACAGGAAAAATAAAAGATATAACTTTAGCTACAGTGGTAATAGGAATAATATTTGTATTAAAATTCTTAATCTAAAAATATTTAAATAACAAAAAACTTCCTTTTAATAAATTAATATTGAAGGGGAGTTTTTTTATAATAATAACATAATATGTCAAATATTGTTGAATTTTAATGTTTGATAATATATACTTAAAGTAATATTATTTAATACGGTTTCAATTACAGCTTATATCAAAATATTAAAAATGAATAATTTGATTATATATAATATTAACGAAAGCTGGGATATTAAAACTTAATTTTACAGATATGGAAGGAGAGTATATAATTATGAAAAAATATAGAAGTATACAAACTAGATTTTTACAACTATCAGTAGGAATGATTTGTTTGTTTTTGGTAATAATGATGACTTTTATTTCTTATAGAATAAGTGTACAAGCTAAAAGTGAATACATTAATAACTCCAATGAACAAATGAACATTGTATCAAGTGCAATTAATAATTTCTACAATCAAGTTGATGCTAATATTAATATGATGGCCACAAATCCTACTGTAATGAAAGGTGATGCAACTATTACTAAATATAAAGACAATAGTACTAAAGTTGACATGACACCTTCCATAAATGGAGGAATTGAACAGGAAATATATGAAGTTTTCGATCAATACGCTGCAAGTCATCCAGAAACTAAATATATTTATTTAGCTACAAAAGATGGTGGATATATTAATTGGCCAGAAACATATATACCGGAAAAATATGATCCTACAATAAGACAGTGGTATAAACTTGCTATTGATGGTAACGGAGAAATTAAAAGGACAGAACCGTACATAGATACTACTAATACAATGATTACAAGCAATGCCAGAATTGTTAAAGATACTGATGGAAACGTTATTGGTGCTGTGGGGATTGATGTTGAACAGTCTTCTATAAGTAACATATTAAATAATATGAAGACTGGAAAAACTGGATTTTTTATGATTGTTCATAAAAATGGAACAATCATGGCAGATGGAAACAATGAAGAAAATAATTTTAAAAACATAAAAGATGTCAATATAGAGAATTTAGATAATTTATTAAAAGGAGATTCTAAGCAATTTAATGTTAATATTGGTGGAGAAAAATATTTTGTAAATTCTAAGGGAGTTGAAGGTACAGAATGGAATCTGGCAGCTCTTATTTCAGAAAAAGAATTAAAACAAAATATGATACAAACTAACATT
Source organism: Clostridium aquiflavi (assembly GCF_031344075.1). Lineage (NCBI taxonomy): Bacteria > Bacillati > Bacillota > Clostridia > Eubacteriales > Clostridiaceae > Clostridium > Clostridium aquiflavi. The sequence goes on along the minus strand of NZ_JAVJAN010000013.1, from coordinate 8,625 downwards.
GTATTTTTATGTATAGCTGTAATTATGGTACTAGCTATAAGTGTGATAATTATTAAAAATGTAAAGAAAATTACTAATCCTATCAAAGAAGCTGCAAAATATTTAGCCGAAATTGGTAAAGGTAATTTTATGATAGAAGTAAATTCTAAGTATCTTAAAAGAGAAGATGAAATTGGAGTTATAATAAATGGCATTCAAGATATGAGAACTGCATTAGTAAACTTAATTTGTAAAATCAAAAGCGAATCAAACTCTATAGAAAATGAAGTTAATAATGTTATAGAAGATGTAAATGTATTAAATTCTAATTTAGAAGATATATCTGCAGCAACTGAAGAGTTAACAGCTAGTGTTGAAGAAACAGCAGCTACTACAGATGAGATGACTACAACTTCAAAAGAAATAGAAAAAGCAATTATATCTATTGCAGATAAGTCAAAAGAAGGTGCAAATAATGCAAAAGAAATTAGTAATAGAGCTAATATAACAAAAGAAAATGTTATAGCATCTCAAAAGAAGGCAAATGATATTTTTATTAATACTAAAGAAAAACTTGAAGAAGCTATTGAATCTTCAGGGGTGGTTAATCAAATTAATATTTTATCTGACGCTATTATGAAAATTACAGAACAAACTAATTTGCTTGCATTAAATGCAGCAATAGAGGCTGCAAGAGCTGGAGATGCAGGAAAAGGATTTTCAGTAGTAGCTGAAGAAATTAGAAAGCTTGCTGAACAATCAAAACATACTGTTTTAGAAATACAAGAAGTAACTAGTAAAGTTACTGGTAGCGTAAATAATCTTTCAAGTAGTGCTAATGAAGTTTTAAAATTTGTATCTATAGATATAGATAAAGATTATAAAACTATGTTAAATGTGGCTAATGTATACAATGAAGATGCTAAAACAATAGGTGATATAATTACTAAATTTAGTATTATTGCTGAAGAACTGATGTGTTCTATGGGAAATATTATGCAGTCAATTGAAGAAGTATCACAAGCATCGTCACAAGGTGCAACTGGAACTGCTGGAATAGCAAATAGAACTTGTGATGTTAATAATAAATCAGTAGAAGTTGTTGAAGAAGTTTCAAAAACAAAACAACATATTGATAAATTAAGAGAAGAAATTTCTAAGTTTAAGATTCAATAATTTAATTAATAGTCGCAATTTGATGAAAAAATTAAATAATAAAGAATAATAGGAATTTTCTTGATGAATTTAATCAAGAAAATTCCTATTTATTTTCTAAAAAAGCATATTTTTTCAAAAAATATGTTGAAATATCATGAAGTATATAGTAAAATAAAAGAGAATTAAGTAATACATAATGCTAATGAGATTTTAGCATATCGAATTATATGACTAATGTTGTATAATAGTGACATATTAGTAAAAATTATATAGTAAGATTTTTACCTGTTGAGACATAATAGAGAAAACACAGGAAAATATTTAAAGTTTTTATATATTTTCTAGTTGTGTTTTTGTTTATTATGTTTTTTTTATATTATTTATTATACCTATAATATCATAATATTGATTTACAAAAAAAGGATAATAAGAATTTTTGTAGAATTATATTTTTAGGAGGGTGAGGTATTATGAATGAAGTAGATGTAGTTGATTTAAATAACAAACAATATAGGAAATTAATTAAAGTGCAAAGAGATGCATATAAAAAAATATTGAGTTTTTGCATAAATAATATAAAAGATATAGAAAAAGCAAAAAAAATAGAAAGGTATATAGAATCAATGGATAAAGCTATAACCAATGAATTGGAGAATATTAGAATAGATAATGAAAAATATATGGATATTAAAATGTAGTTATTTTGTAAACGATTAAAAATATTTTAAAATAAGGCTAACAAATAACTTAAAATATATTCACAATTAAAATAACTTAATGCATTTGTAAAAAAATAAATGTGTTAGGTTATTTTTTTATTTGTCTATGTTTTAGCAGCGTACTGATATAGGCATAAGAAAAGTGGACTGAATAATTGGATATATCAACACATATTTAAAACATAGTCTTTTATTTTAAATTATTAATATTTAATATTAAACATAACTGTGATAAAATAGTTTGAAAAGAATTATGTGGAATTAATATTTTGTATTAAATTTAAAACATAGTCTAAAAATATTAAAAGATTAAGGTGGTTTACTGTTATGTCAAAGTTTAAAGAAAACAACTTTTTAAATACAGTTTTTTCTTTCTTAAAATCAAAAGAAGATAAAGTTGATCAAATCGAATTAAATGATAGTGTTGATAGCATAAATTGTCCTATAAAAAACACTAAAACATTAAACCGAGTATGGAAAAAGGATTATAATCCTTTAAGAAGCATAGTTTTATGGGGATGGGATAATAACAATAATCCAAGTTTTCTTATACTTTATGGAAAACATGAGTTTAAAAATACTCAAAGTGATGGAGAATCTGTAACTAGTATTCTTGAAGACGAAGTTAAATATTCTAGTTATGCTATATTTAATGGATGTGAAGGACATTTACCATCTTTTGAATCAGTAAAAATTATACAAGAAGATGGATATTATAATAGGAATAAAGATGAAGAATTTCCTAGAATGTATTATAAAAATGGAGTTGATTATAGTTGGTATTGGAAAAGAGATGAAAATTATTTAGTTAATGAATTCAAAAACTTAGAAGAGGAAAATAAAATAGTATTACCTTACTTTAAAGAAATATCATATGAAGACTGCGTGAAAAATGTACAAGCTAAAAATATAAGTTTTCTTAATTTTAGATTAGCTAATCATCCTAATGAAGTTTTAAATTTGGATGAAGAATATCATAAATACTATTTAGTTATTTATGATATGTTTAGCAATAAAAATATTTATATGAGAAAAAAAAGATTATCTCAATTAATTGAAAGCAATCCACCAAAGGAAATTTACAACTTACTTTTAAAACTTGGAAGTACTGAAATGATATCAGGTTTATTCTTAGAGTTTGCAAGATATAATAATTCATTATTGATAGAAGAAGCAAAAAATATTTTAAAATCAAATATAAATTGGGGCGGCGAAAATTATACAAAAGGTGTAAAACGATGTGTAACAATATATGTAAATACAATAACAGAAGAATTAAGACAAAAAAGAGAAAGCTTTATACGTACACATTTATCAGAAATGGATTTACATCTTATTCATATTAATGGTAAAGATATTCCTTCTAATAAAGTACTTGAAGGAGCACATTATAGAAAGTATGCAGCTCAAGAGCTCTTAAAAGAATACTATGGAAGATATGATTATGAAAAGGGTGAGTGGGTAGAGTCTAGATCTCCTCAGCGTTATAAAGAAGGGATTTACACTGATGGAGTAATGTTAAATACAATTGAATTTAAAAATACAATTCAAGAAGCAGAAGCATATGGATTAGCAGATGTTATTGGTAAAATAGCTTATTATTTAGATTCACCAAGATTAACATATTATTTTAAAGGTACTGGTAAAGGAAAAGAACTAAAATACTTTAAGCGATATGTAAGAAAAATTATGGATTCTTATGCAAAAAATGATGAAGAGAAATTTATAATAGCTATGAAATCTCTTCTAACAAGTTATACAAAGCATGATTATGTATGTAAATTTAAAGGGAATTTTCAATTCAATGATTTTATAAAATATTATTTATATAATGATTTTAAAGAAAAACCTCCAATAGGCTGGGATAATTGGCAAGCTAGAAGTGAGTGGATGCAAAATGATCAATTAATGAAACTTCAAGGGCGATATGAATTTGTTAAGGAAATATGGGACAATCACTTAGATGATGTATTATACATAGCTATAAATTCAAATATTAATCCAATATTTAAGGCATGTTATTATATTTTAAAAGACTCAGAAAGAACCAATGAACTTATAAATAATATGTCATATAAAGAGTTAAGTGATTTAACATTAGTTTCTTATGAACCACTTGCCAACATGTTTATGAACATTCTTACAGAAAAGTTAAATAAACTAGATGAATTTGATTCAAAATTAATGATAGATTTAATCAATAGTAAAAATGAAAATGTTCATGAGCTTGCTATTAGTTTTTTTGAAAGGACTAATGGAAAATTTAAATCTAGTGATATAGTGAATTTCATGTTTTTAAATGATCTTGATAATTGGATAAACTTATTTAAGGAAAGCATTTTATCGTTAAATGAAAAAGAGTATTTAAACTTTGTGAAAGAAATTATAGATAATTCTGATAGATTTAGAAAGACCAATGTTACTTTATCTAAAGAAATTAGAGACTTGCTTTCACTTTCAGTTAATAAACTTAAAGGCATATCTAATAATGAAAAGATGAATTTAATATCATATGTTATTTCATCAATTTTTGAAAAATCTAGTATGCCAGAGTGGACTGAGATATTTGTAGAGGAAGCAATTTTTTCACTTTCATATAAGGAATTAGAGAACCTACTTAATGGAGTTAATATAAAAGATACACAAAAAGCAATTTCAGAAAGAAATAGACAAGTTGTTTCTCTATTAGAATCAATAAAAAATAATGAGATACCTAAGGATTCTCAATTAGTAAGTATATTAGAATCTGCTACAGCGCAAATGATTAAGATATTGTTTGGCATTATTGAAAGAAATAGTGAAGCATTAAGTAAAAGATTTTCTACCCTATTAATTATGTTTGAATCTGATATAACTATACTTAATAAAAAAGCAGAAGAAATTTTTGAGAATATGATTAATGAGGAACAAAAGAAGTTACATGGAATAATAATCGATTCTCCAGTAAACAAAGTTTATCTATTTGGAATTAAAAAATTAAAAGAGATATATGGCGACTTAATTCCTAAAGAATTTATAATTCAAATGTTAGAACATACTTCAAGTGAAGTAAAAGAATATATTTCTAATAAAACAACTGAGATACTTGCAAACTTAGGTGATGGAGATGAGGAACTTTTTATGTATTATGTAAAAACATTGATATTTCTTCCTAATAGAATTTCTAAGAGCAAAGACAGTATATATGAGGTTATACCTAAATTTGCAACTAAATATAAAAATAAATTAAATGAAATCGAAGATATGTTACTAGATATCGGAGGTTCAAATATTATAGTAGATTCAGAACGTGCACTTATGGCATTAGCTAAAATAAGAAAGGGGGCAATGTCTCTTGAAGGTTAAGTATGAATATGCAAGTCCATCTATGTGTCTAAATAAAGGGAATGAAACAGTTTTGGGACTTAGTCCAGATCTTTCAAGAAATGAAAAAGTATCTTTTTTAGGGAAGTTAAAGCATCCACTTATTTTTAGAGATGCAATGCTTATGCTTCGTGAAATTGTTATTTCTGATATGAGTCAAAAAAAGAAAGAAAGAGTTGAATTCTTTGAGTGGCTTGACAAAGAAATTGAAAGAAGAATATTAAAACATGATGAGTATTTGCCAGAAATAAGAAATAGTCTTAATAATGATATGAATACATTATTAAATTCTATTGAGGATAAAAATAAAGAAATATTTAATTTAATTGATATTAAAAACAATCTAAAAAAAGAAATTGATAAACATGATATATGGAAAGATTATTATAAGATCGAAAAGGACTTTTGGAAATTTATAAAGGATAGAGATATGGACCTGTGGTTTGTTTTAGATCCTGTAATAACAGTTCATCCTGATCAAGTATCTTTTGAAGCATTTTCTGTAGATGAGTCTACATATGGATGTTTATCAATTGATATGGAAGAATTTGAATTACTACAAAAACCATCTTTAGGAACAACTAATATAGATTTTTCAGCTAAATTAGCTAAAGAAATTGAGAGATTTAGAACCTATAGTGATGTAAATCTATCTGTTAATCCAGAGGGTTTTGGAGTAGATAGCGGAGTAATGCCTGAACATATGGAAAAGAAAATAGAGCTTCCTGAGACATGGATAAAGGGGTTTAATCAAGTTTCTTCAGCTGCCAGTTTAGGTGGAGTGGATGTTGAGTTATCACCAATAGATATGTATGATATATGTTCATTTTTAAGAAGACATAAAGCAAAAGAAAGTCCAAGATATATGAAGTGGATATTAGAACCTGATAAGCCAATTAAAATTATTTTTGAACCTTTTGGAAAGACTCTTACTCTTAATTCAATTTATAATGGAGAAAAGAAAAGAGAAGAAAAAATATGGGGAAGAAGACGTTGGCTTGTTTTAGAAAAGATAATTCCTTTAGTTAAGTCTTTTAAAGTAAGACTTCTTGGATTTGGAATGCCACAATTTATTATAGGAGATATGGGAGCGATGAAGATGACTATAGGTTTCTCATCATGGTCTTCTAACGATTGGGTAAAAGGGACAGCATTTAACATATTAGGTGGATTTATTGGAGAAGGAAATTACGATAAAGTTTATGAATTATTAAAAGAAAAACGTTTTGCTTCAATAGATAAAATTTATGAAGATTTAACTGAAAGTTCAAAGAGTGAAAACAAAGCAGGAATAGGTATGCTTTTAAGACGTGGAGAAGGTTATTATGATGCAATAAATGACTCTGTAAGATTTAGACGATTATGCAATGAAGAAATTCCAAAAGAATTATATGAAACAACACCTATGGAATTAAAGGTCCAAGAACATATAGATGAAGGCATGGATAACTTTAGGGTGACAATGACAGAAGATAATGAGTTTATTTTTACACATTCGCTAAAGACGCCAAATCCTAAATATAAAAAGTGGAAATATTATAGGACAGATGATTTTAATAGAGAATTTGATTTTACAGAAACTTTAATAAAAATAGATGAAGAAGGTCAGCTTTCAAAAGTTAAATGTGACTGTAGAGATTTTAATAAAGGACCTAGAAATATTTCAGCTCCTTGTTCACATATTTTAGCTTTATATTTAATTTCTACAAAATTTTTAAAGCTAAAATTAGAACCAAATAAAGAATATAAAATTAATGATATTATGGAGACGGTACTATGATGGAGAACCAAGAAAATAATAGAAAAGATTATAGAGAAGCTGTAAATGCAATGGGTAAAAAGGAATTTACCCTTGTAAAGATGCAGGAATATGGGTTTTGGCCACAGAATCTACCTACCCCTTATGAAAGACAAGAAAATGAAACAAGTGAACAGTATGAGAATAGAAAAAATCTATTAGAAAAATATGAAAAAGTAATTGATGAAATTGCTAATTTATATGAAGAAAAAGACAAGATAAATTCAAAATTAATAGAACTTCAAAAAAAGTACGATGAAACATGGGATTATGAGAAAATAAGATTGGATGTATCTAAGACTATTATGGAGGAATCTATTGCAAGGCGTGCTGAAAGAAAAAAACAAAGAGAACTTGAAAAAAGACAGCGCTCAGAGGAATGGAAAAAAGAAAAAGAAGATAAAATTGTATTTATAGGAAAAGGATATTCTAGTTTACTTAAAGATAAAGAAACTCATAAGGAAAAGTTATTAGCACAAGATTTACCTATTATAAATGATGACAAAGAACTAGCTAGTTTTCTAGGAATAGAATATAAAAAGCTGAGATTTTTAGTTTATCATAGAGATGTAGTATCTGTTGATCATTATTATAGATACACTATTCCTAAAAAAAGAGGAGGAGTTCGTAATATTGCAGCTCCGAAATCAGTATTAAAGAATTCACAAAGAAAAATTTTAGATGACATTCTATTAAAAATTCCTACTAGTGATGAAGCTCATGGATTTTTAAAGGGAAAATCTGTAGTTTCGGCGGCAGAAAGTCATTTTAAACAACCTGAATTGCTTATTAATATAGATCTTGAAGATTTCTTTCCAACAATTACATTTGAAAGAGTAAGAGGAATGTTTAAATCCTTTGGATATTCTGGATATATTGCATCTATGTTAGCAATGATTTGTACATATTGCGAACGTATGAAAATAGAGGTTAGAGGAGAAGAAAAATATATAAAGACATCAAATAGAATTCTTCCACAAGGTTCACCAGCAAGTCCAATGATTACAAATATAATTTGTATAAAATTAGACAAAAGATTAAAAGGACTTTCCTCTAAATATAATTTTACTTATACAAGGTATGCCGATGATATGAGTTTTAGCTTTAATGGGGATAATGATGAATTAAATATTGGCAGATTTATAGGATTAGTTTCAAAGATTGTTAAAGAAGAGGGTTTTAATATAAACAAGGATAAAACGAAATTCTTAAGAAAAAATAATTGTCAATGTATAACAGGTATTGTAATAAACAACGAAGAAATTGGAGTACCTAAAAAATGGGTTAAAAAATTAAGGGCTGCTATTTACAATGCTAATAAAGATAAAAATAATGGTGAAGTATTATCTAGTAAAGTTATAAATGAAATATCAGGAATGACATCATGGATAAAAAGTGTTAATGAAAAAAGATACAAAGCTATCATTGATTCTGCAATGGAGTTGATTAATAGTTAGTTATAAAGTTGTTTTAAAAATTATAATATATTAGGTTAATCACATTAGGGGTGATTTTGCTTTTATTAAAGGCTATGTTTTAAAACAGTGTTGATATTGTAGTATAAAGCTCATGGACAGAGGAATTTACTTTAAGAACTCTAAAATAAAG